>JBDTNA010000183.1:0-6691 GCA_039933985.1 Gemmatimonadales bacterium
TGAGTCGCCGCGGCGAACCAGCATCGAAACTGAATTGAGCGAGTTGAAGAGAAGGTGCGGATGCAGCTGAGCGCGCAGCGCGCCGAGGCGCGCTTCACCGAGCGAGAGTCGGAGAAGGGAAGCCTCTCGCTCACGCTCCACGACGCTTCGATGATACCAGAGTGCGGTCAGCGCGCCGAGTATCGCCCAGTAAACGAGAATGTCCTGGAACGTGTAGTTCTGCATCAGTCCCAGAACTCGAAAGCGAAATGGATACTCGGTCGGCGGGTCGGTGATCAGGTGAGTGAACGCAAGCAGCGTCAGATGCACGATCGCGAAAAGAACTGACGATATGAGATGAGTTGGTATGCTCCACCAGGGCCGCGTGCTGAGCGGGGTCGTGCGTGCGACGGCGATGATGCCAGGAACCAGCAACCCAATGAGAATCCATGGGCGCAGCAGCTGCGCGACCACGAGCCAATACGGGTCGGACCGGCCGAACCTATCCTGCTGAAAATAGAATTGGGCGCCTTCCGCGAGCACGACGGCAAGCATCGCCGCAGTTGCTCCGAAAAACACGCGGGCGTGTCGCACGTTGTCCGTCGGCGGAACGATAGCCGTCATCCTCCGTTAGATACGGAGGATGACTATTCCGTCGCAAGATGCGTCAGGGTACCTGCGACCACGCGCCCGATGCGAAGGTCCATGTCTCGGACACGTACGCGCTGCCAAGCGATCCGCCGAACAGAACTATTCGTGAGCGACCCTGGTCATATCCCATGGAAGCAGCGAATCGCCGCGCCGGACTCGTGACGCCGAGGTTAGACCACGTTGCCCCGTTCCACTGCCACGTCGTGGCCGTCGATCCCGACGTGTCGTACATGAGAACATTGGATGGGCCGATCACCGCGATTGAATTGGGCAGCGATGTCGTCGGGCCTGCTCCGATCGACGCCCAGGCCGACCCGTTCCACTGCCACATCTCGGTCGGGCCCGACGAGAAGCTGCCCACCAGCATCACAAGTGCATTGCGGGCCGCGTCGAATACTGGGTTGGTTGGAGCATCGAGCGGGGAGGGACGCGTTGTTGCACGCTGCGACCATGTCGACCCATCCCACTCCCATGTGTCGGTCAGTACAACGTCCGACGGAGTCTGTCCACCATAGAGCACGGTACGGGCTCGTGTGCGATCGTAACCGCCGCCGGCGTGTTTGCGCGCGGGCGGTCCGCTTGTGGCCTTTTGCTGCCAGGCCGTGCCGTCCCATTCCCATGTGTCGGTAAGCGAGCCGGTGTTGTCCCGTCCGCCGTGCAGCACAACTCGCTGGCGTGACGCATCATAGACAAGCAGCATCTCATCCCGCGCGCTCGGCGCAGTCGGTGTCGCGATCTGCGTCCACGTAGTTCCATTCCACGACCAGAGGTCGTTGAAGAAAACTCCTGTCGTTCCGTTTATTCGGCTGCCACCGAAAACCAGGAGAACCGACCGCGCCTCATCGTAGACCATTCCCTGAAGCCAGCGGCCAGCGATTGGCTCGGGATCGACCGGCCCTGGACCTGAGGTGTCGCCGCCACACGCGATCGTGATGAGCATTGATACGACGTACGGATAGAGTCGCATGAGACATCGTTGGTTGAGAGTCTCGCGGAAGGTGCCGCGCCATTGATCGATACCGGCAATGACGCGGCGGGCGACTCATCTCACAACGCAAATGCAGTGAACGGCGGGAACGGTGCAGCGAGGCCGGACTCGCGGACGGCCGCCTACGCGCTTCGGGTGCGGTCGTGCCGTCGTGCGCTTACGCTAGCGTCAAATGACGCCGGGGATTGTAAATGCGGTGGGTCGCCCATAGACGACAGTCACGGAGCTGAGTCCATCTTCAGACTTGAAGGTGCCCGATGGCAGCGTCACATCGGTGACCGCCATGAGCGCGTTTGTCGCCGGCGTGAGCTTGACGAGCCGATCCTTGTTCAACCGCATAGAAGCAATCTCGGTGATCTGGCCCGTGCTTTCCTTCATTCGCGTTACGCGTCCGTCGAGAAGGGCGATCGTCAGATCTGACTGGTTTGTGTAAACACCGTCAGGAAGGGCTACCGGTTTCGTATTTGCCTTGCTCGATAGCATGAGCTTTCCTGACCGGATCGAGTATGCCGTGACGGCGTCCAGATCTTTTGCTGTCGTGTCAGAGGACGACATCAGCGATTGCCCCTGCGCCGAGACGGCGGTCGCGGTGAACAACCAAAGGATCGCCACGAGTCGTAGTACTGGAGTCATTTTGTCATCTCGGTAATGCGATATTGCGCGAACCGCACCCAAACGGCAATGCGAGCGCTGAAGGACATAACATTAGTCCTGTTGATCCCCGATGGCGCAGACAACCGCGGGCACCCGGTACTCGAGCCCCGCTGTGGCGCGGATTGAACGCAACCATTCCTGATACTCGGACCAGGGTCCCGTCGGCGGAACTTGATCATAGGGCGCGCCAACCGTTCTGATCAGTCCAGCTTGACGCGCTTTCTTGTTTTCGTCCCAGGCAGATTGACCGAATTGTCTCACTCCCTCATGAATGATCCTGCGCTCCAGCAGTGGAACTCCGGATTCCATCATCGCCATCGCCATGATGTTGTCAGATTGCTCGCGCGTGCAGTCCTGCCTCCAATAGAGGTAGTCGTGAACGAGCGCCGCAGTTCCGTAGCGGTCTGTCGTCGGAAGCAGCCCTCGAAGTATTTGAAGCGGTTTTGGTATCGACGCGAAGTCCGTCACGAATCCTCTCGGAACTATCACGACATAGGGACTGTTCTTCCTGATTTCGTGAATGAGCGGGCTTTGCAGCATCCAGTCGGCGCCGTCAGCAAAAGCGCGAACGAAGGGCGCGGGAGGCGTCTTGATTGGAAAGCGCGCAGTGCTTGTCGGCACTCCGGCAGTCGTCGCATTGACCGCCGCCATGAGCTCGGCGAGGTTCGCACGGTACGTTGAATCGAGCGCTGCTGCTCTCGTTTTCAACTGTCGCGCTCGAGCGGAAGAGGAGCTCGATGAGTCGCCGGAGGTGCGGTGAATTTCCAGAACCGCTGAATCGAGCCGCGCCCGGCTCATGGCCGCCGTGCTGGTCAGATACGAAACATTATCAGCCGCCGGGCCGGGGCCCGTCGTTGCCGGGGAAGGAATGTGTTTCGCGCAACCAACGGTAATCGTCAGTAAAAGACCGCTAGCGCGAAGCGCGTTGTTCGTCATTCTATCGCGATTCCCAGTTTAACTTCATGGACATTCAGGAACTCTGGATCCTTCCGCCTGAGCGGGTGCGTGAATCGCCTCGCAATCCCGCTCTTGTAACATCCAGAATCCATCTTAGGTTGGGCGCAGCGCAAGCACCTCAAAAACGTACGCAACTACAGTCACGGTGGCCGTTTCGATGGCACACTCAAAGGACGGACATGCATCACCCGAAATTGTTGCGGTCGAACCGCCTTCGAACTGCGATGATCCCTGCAGTACTATTTTGCGCAATCGTCTCTGCGTGCGCCGATCAACAGCCCCTCGGTCCCGAGCTTCAATCCACAGACGCTAAGGCCCAATCAAGTACCGACGTCGAGCGCTTCACGCGGCTCGATAACGTCCAGTTTAACGAGTTCTTTCTTGCGTGGTCGCGGAACTACGTTTCCGCTCCCATCCAGACGCAGATTTTCGCGGTCGACACTCGCCAGGACCGGCAGTTCGCGGGTCTTTATCCGGATGAAAGCGTTCTGGCCTTCGCGCGCGCCTATCCCGGCCACCTCTATATCAATGGAGATGAGCCCGATCAGTATTGCTTTGATCCCTACGAGTACGCGGGGATCTATCGCGCATTCGTAACCGCAGTTCGCGGGGCGGATCCGACCGCGCGCGTCTCGCCGGCCGGATTCGCCGAGCCAAACGACAAGTGTTGCCCCGAGCCGGTAGAAGAGCCGTGCCGCGTGAGGCAGCACTCCATCAACTTTGCGCAGCAGTTTTACGATTCGTACATCCGCCGTTTCGGATCGCCACCGCGCGTTGACGAATGGAGGTTCCACGATTTCGGCGTGTCATTCGCTGCTGGAGACATGAACGGCTGGTGGGCGAGGGTCGACCGCGAAGCAGCATGGGCCGTTGCACACGGCGCGAACATGGTACTCGGCGGGTGGGGATTTCACGGGTGGCGTGAGCCGGTGCCGGTTTTTCAGGAGCACATGAAGCAGGCGATCGGTCGCCTGATGAACGACAACAGAATCAACGGGGCCGTTTATTGGAGCTACGAACCGTGGATCGAGTCTCCGCGGCCACTTGCCAATGACGACGGAACTCTGACTGCAGAAGGACAGACATACGCGAACCCTCTGACGGACGTGCCGACCGCGGTAAAAATCGTCGGTGCAGGGAATGGACTTACAAAGCTGAGATGGAGCAACACGACGTTGGCCTGGCCGGCTGAGGTGGAGTTCTTTGTGCAAACGCCAGGGTCGAGCTCGTTCGTCTATCAGAAGACGCAGCTGGTGACAGGTGCCGGCGCCAAGGAAACTCCCTTCGTCGCGTTAACCGTCGGCACCAACGTGAAGGCGCGCGTCCGTTATTACAACGCGTTCGGGCAGGCTTCGTGGTCGCCCTTCAGCAACATTGTCTCGCTGTCATCGCTGCAGCAGCAGGCAGATCCGGGGAAAAAAGCCAGTCCTCAGTTCTGCTCTTTGAAACTGTGTTAGAAATCGGTCAATTCGGGCAATCCCGGGAAATACCGCTATAGTTCTTGGTGTGAAAAACCTTTCCGCCGGTGCGGCCCGGCTGGCCTTCGCATTTCTTTTGCTCGCCTGCGGCAAGGGCGAAACGACTGAGCCCTCGGTTGCGACTGCACTCGCTGCGAATTCGTCGACTTCCGTCACCGGCGTTGCAGGCGCGGTCGTAACGCCGGCTCCCTCGGTTGTCGTGACGGACCAGAACGGATCACCGATGAGTGGAGCGCCTGTGTCGTTCTCGGTAGCGAGCGGCGGCGGATCGGTTTCCGGGGCGGCGGTAGTAACTGACGGCTCCGGCATCGCCACCGTCGGGTCGTGGACGCTCGGCCCACTAGCAGGTGCGAATGTTCTCAGCGCCACTTCCGGAACACTCGCAAGCGTCTCCTTCACGGCAACATCCGCTGCGGGACCCGCGGCGTCAATCGCCAGGAATTCAGGAGACAATCAGACTGCCACTACAGGAAGTGCAGTTGCAACTCCGCCGTCCGTTATTGTGAAGGACGCTAACGGCAACGTGAAGTCAGGCGCATCCGTGACCTTTGCGGTCGTGTCTGGAGGCGGCTCGATCACTGGCGCGACGGCAGCGACAAACGCATCCGGTGTGGCTGCCGTCGGCAGCTGGACTCTCGGCTCAGTCGGATCGAACTCACTGTCTGCCACTGTCACTGGTCTTCCATCGGTGACGTTTGTTGCCGGCGCCACTTCCGCCCTCTGCGCCGTTCGGGCAGGACACACGTTCGGGACCAGCAGCAGCGGCACGTTTTCGTCGAACGACTGTCAGCTATCTGACGGAAGTTTCATTGATTTCTACAACACGAGCGTCCCGCAGGCCGGTGCGTATCTCTTCCGCCAGGGAGCAGCGTTCGACACGTACCTCGTGCTGGCGATGCCTGATGGAACGACGATCGGGGAGAATGATGATGAAGTCGAGACAGGGACGAACTCCGCAATCAAGGCGCTCCTGCCAGCGGGAGACTATCTGCTCGGTCCGGGTACATTCTCGCCGGGCGTGACTGGCAATTACGAGATATCGTCGACGACAACATCGACCGACGTGGCCAACTGTGAGGCTGTCTTTATCGTAAAGAACGTTACGACGGCGCAGAACATCGCCACGACGGATTGCAATCTCGCCAACGCAGGTTCGACACCAATCTATGCCGACGGCTATTTCATTTTTCTTAATTCCGGCACGACGGTGACGATCAACATGATGTCGGCCACGCTGGATTCATTCCTTCAGCTCGTTCGAATCGACGGACTTGTCGTGTCGCAGAACGACGACGTAGATGCGACAACGAAGGATGCGCGCATCACGTTCACTGTCACGCAGACGAACTACTACGCGATCTTCGCCCGCAATGTCCCGACGACGGCGGCGGGTGCTTACACACTGACGATTCAATGAGCGCCATGACCATTCGAATTGCATTCATTGGCGCGGTGACGCTCGTTCTTTCGGCATCGTCAGCGGCTGCTCAGGGACGGCCGCCGCAGCAGGTGGTCGTTTCAGATGCTGCAATGAAATCGATCGTCGCCAACAAGCCGAAGTCAAAGACCCCGCTCACCGCGCGTGTTGGAATGGTCCGGCGGTCGGCCGTCGTGGCGGCCAAGTCAGGAAGGGAAGCGCCGACCTCGGTACGAGAGATTACACCGACCGCAAGAAAGAAATAGCGTAGTTGAGCCGGGTTTTATCTCCGTCGTACTTGCATCTCCAGCCCCTCGAACGATGAGCAGTTACACGTTTCGATCACGACGCCGTGCCTGGCTTGCTGCGACATTGCTCGCAACCATGGGAATTGCCGGGTGCGATGATTCATCAGGCCCGTCGAATCAGACAATTCCGATCGGCGCTCTCTTTTCCCTGACTGGGAACTGGGCCACGCTCGGCGTTACCAGCAAGGCCGCGATGGAAATCGCGATTGAAGACGTGAATGCGTATCTCGCGGATGGAGGCAGCGGAATTCAGTTCAGC
>JBDTNA010000184.1:0-6689 GCA_039933985.1 Gemmatimonadales bacterium
GTCATGGAAGCCGCCGAAGCGCCAAGGCTGTTTACACTTTCGCCTGCAGAGCGTCTATTCCCTGCACATGAATCCCCCGACGTAGCACGTGCGCACATCTTGATAGTGCCGCCAAAGGAAGAGTTCAACTACTCGGGATCAGAGCTCGATTCCCTCGCCGAAGCCAGGAATTACTACGCGTGGGTGCTGAGACAGTTCGAGCCATACCTCGGACCGACGGTCGTTGAGGTCGGCGCCGGAATCGGAACGTTCTCGGAATTCATTCTGAGCAGCCCGCGCGTCGAAAGGCTCGTTGCGATCGAGCCGGCGGCGAACACGTTCCCGCATCTCGAGAAGCGCTTTGCGGGAAACAAGAGGGTCCGCACCATTAACGGGTATCTTGGCGATCACTACCAGTCGCTGTCGGCGAACGCTGTCGTTGCCGTCAACGTGATGGAGCATATCGCCGACGACGAGGCGTTTCTACGGCAATCGCTGCAACTGACTGTGAGCAATGGCGCACTGCTTCTTTTCGTTCCGGCGCTGCCGGCCATATTCGGGTCGCTCGACAAAGTGTTCGAGCACGAGAGACGCTACACGCGATCATCGCTGAGGCGCGTGATCGAATCGTCGGGATGGAATGTGAAGCGCATCACCTACATGAATCTTCCCGGCATCGCAGCGTGGTTTGTCGCCGGGCGGATATTGAACAAGACAAGCATTTCGCCGTCTGACGCCAAGGCATACGACAGGCTCGTCGTTCCGTGGCTGTCACGTGTCGAGTCCGTCATCCCTCCGCCGATCGGATCCAACCTCGTAGCGATCGCCACAAAAGCATGACTGAGCCGCGCGCGTTTCCGTCTCTCAGGGTTTCCGTGCTGATGCCCGTGTTCAACGAGCGCGACACCGTCGAGCACGCTATCGATCGCGTACGCGGCGTCCCAATGAGCTGCGAGATTATCTGCGTCGATGATTTTTCGACCGACGGAACGCGTGACCTTCTCACGTCACTCCGTCAGTCGGGCAAAATCGATGGACTCGTTCTGCACGAGAAGAACAGGGGCAAGGGCGCGGCTGTCCGCACCGCGCTCGCTGTCGCGACTGGCGACGTCGTCGTCATTCAGGATGCGGACCTCGAGTACGATCCTCACGACATTCTGAAGCTGCTCGGTCCGGTCGAGGACCATCGTGCCGATGCTGTGTTCGGCAGCCGCTTCAAGGGCGATGTCAGTCGCGTTCTCTATTACTGGCACAGCGTCGGGAACTGGGGGCTTACCACGCTCTCGAACATGCTCACCAACATCAACGTCTCCGACATGGAGACGTGCTACAAGCTCGTGAGAACAGATCTGATGAAGAGCCTGCCGCTGACGTCGGACAGATTCGGATTCGAGCCGGAGCTCACTGCGCGGCTCGCTCAGTCGAAAGCGAGAATCTACGAAGTGCCGATCAGCTACAGCGGCCGAACGTACGCGGAGGGAAAGAAGATCAGGTGGACTGACGGCGTTGCGGCGCTATGGCACATCATCAAATTCAATATCTTCTCGCAAAAAGCGCCGCGCTATCGCGGGAATCAATGATCAGCGGCTCGTGACAACCGTGTCCAGAAACGTCACATAGTTCCGCACAAATGAAGGGCGAAAGTGATGATCATCCCTGTACACCGGCCGGCCGGCGGAATCGACCGTCGGGCAGGTGACTTGATCGCACAGAGAATCCATCGGGTCGATGACGGTTACGCCCTCCTTTGTTGCGAGGGCTCGAAGGCGCTCCCTAAGCTCCATTGCCCGCGGATCGCCATCGGCCCGCAACACTGATCGTACAATCTCCTTTTTCTCGAGCCATGCAAGACGGCGTGGCAGCATCGACGCCGGATTGTTCCAATGCGAGCTGGGGTTCGACAGCACCAGGTATACGTCCTTGCCCGACCGCCGCATGTCACGCAGCTCACGCCCGAATATTCCAAGTACAGAATCGAAGGCCGCGGAGTGAAGTTCGATGGGTGCACCCGACCGATCGGCGGAAAAATGGAGTGGAAAGACTGTGACGTACCCCTCCCAGAACGCGGCGATCACGACCCTCTTTACATCCGGCCGCATCACCCGCGCCATGATTGCGCGGTGAAGCTGATCGCATCGCCACGGCGCACCGTCCCACGATATTCCATGCCGGTTGACACCGGGAAACGGCGGACAACCGCCGAATGTGAGAAAAACCACCTTGGGAAAACGACCCTGCATGGCCCTCGCGAGAAATTCGATACGCGGGCGATACATCGCGCCGTGCGAGTCTCCGATAAAAACAACTGTCCGCTGCGGATCCCCCTCGAGAGTTGAGCCGAAGGCAATTCCGGCTTCGTTGAAGTAGGCCCCTGGCCCTATTGTGGAGTCGGTTGGTTTCAGGATTGAATCGTAGGTACGCGCAAGACGCGGTCGTACCACTTGTCGCTGAATCGAAAGCCCAACAAAAGCGAAAATCGCCATTCCTGCCAGTAGCAGCTGTGAACTGCGGCGCTTGTGACTTCCGAACCGAATCGGTCGCTCGACCATCACGAACGTCAACGCAGCAAGAACAGTCGACAGAGCGATGACCGCGAGCCTGCCGAAGCGCGTAAGCTGACCTTCGTTCACAAGCCGCGCGATTACGAGCAGCGGCCAGTGCCAGAGATACAATGGATAGCTGATCAAACCCATTGCTACGAGCGCTTTGCTGCTGAGGATGCGCCGATTGACGAGCGCACCCTTTCCGGCGATGATCACCAGCACGGTCCCGAGAACCGGGAGGAGAGCAAACCAACCAGGCCAGACGGTCGATGCGTCCACCAGCGTAATCGAGAGCAGGATCAAAACCAGACCGCAGATCGAGAGAACGTGGCTCGGCCAACCTGCAACTTTCGCCTCGCCGGTTGTTGCACGCGTTCCCATTTCCCGCCAGCACAGAATTGCGCCCGACAAGATTTCCCAGAAGCGTGTAACCGGCAGGTAGAATGCAGCGGTCCCAGCGTAATGACTGACAGCCCAGATGTTCCAGATGAACGACGCGGCAATGATCGCACCCGCTGTGAGCGTGACGTTCCATTTACGGCGCCACGCGACGACGAGCACTAAAGGCCACATGAGGTAGAACTGTTCCTCGACGGCGAGTGACCACAGGTGCAGCAGTGGTTTATCGGCGGAGTCGAAGTAACCGGTTTCCTTCCAGAGCATCAGGTTGGACACAAACGTCGAGCTTCCAAGCACGTGCTTGCCGAGCTGAATGAACTCCGGAGGGAACAGCACCAGGGCGCCAAGTATCACGACCGTAACGGCCATCACTATGAGAGCCGGAAAGATTCTGTTGATGCGCCGTGTATAGAACTCGGCGAACGTGAACGTCCCCTTATGGAGCGCGCTGAAAATGATCCCGGATATCAGGTAGCCCGATATCACGAAGAACACGTCCACTCCCGCAAACCCCCCGCGCAGGGCGCCGATTTCGGCGTGGAAGCCCACAACTGCAAGCACAGCGACGGCCCTCAAGCCATCGATATCCGGCCGATACACGAAATTGTCCGGACTCGGTCGGATTCGCGCGATCGCCGGCAATCAAGTGGGCGGCGAGAGGCTGTCGATTCGCTTCCGTGCCGCCAGAACGAAGAAATAGCCGAGCCGGTCGGCGAGCCAGCTGCCATCGAGCGGCCGCAGGCTTCGCTCGATCAGCCGCCTCGGCCCTGCAGGAAGGTGATGGAACAGCGGTGGATACACGCCCTTGGTCAGGGCAACAACATCAGTCATTCCCGCTTGGCGCAGCCATTCTGCGTACGTGCGAGCGTCGTGACTGGTGCGATGCACCTGCGGTCCAAGCCAGCGATGCAGCGGACGATGAATCGAGAAGGCCTTTCTGGGCACCACGGCGGCGTAGAAAGTACCTCCCGGTTTGAGCGTGCGCACCATTTCGCCGAGCGCTGGCCTGGGATCCACGAAGTGCTCGAGGAGCCCGCCTGAAAGTACCATGTCGAAACTTTCGTCCGCGAAGCTCAGGTTGTTCACGTCATCAAGCTTCGTCGCGATCGAAACTCCGTAGGCGCGCGCGGATTCCTCCACAAGCGTGAGCGCCGATTCTTCATAGTCCACGCCGAGCAGTCGGAGCTGCGGTCGCTCGAGGCCAATTCTCGCGAGCAGTCGCGCCGACCCGCACCCAAGCTCCGCCACCGTCCCCGTTTCCGGAAGGTAAGGGCGAATGAAATCGAGAAGCATCCTGTCGCGATCGTTGAACCATGTAGGCGCGTCTGGATCTTCGATGCCCAATGCCTTGCTGGCAACCCACTGCGTCGCCCAGAAATCCTTGTCGCCCTCGGGTTGTGGAGCGGGGGTTGTTGTGTCGAGGCCGATGTTCCTGTCCGTCATGTTATCTCCCTGATTCACGAATTGACCGCAGCAGCTCGATCATCTTCTGCGTTCGAATGCGCCGGCCTTCTTCATTGAGATGAAAGCGGGTGTCGAAGAAATAGGTCTTCGGATACACGAAATCCCGCGGCGTGCCGACGATTGGAATGCGCATGTCGCCGGAGAGCCGCCGCTGCAGCGAGTCGATCGCCGCAACGTTTATTGAATACGACGACTCGATATACGATGGAAAAAGGAAATATGCATGCGCCTTCTGCGTTCTCGCCTCGTCGGCAATTCCGTTCAGATCGACGAGCGTTTTCTTGTTGAAGTCTTTCATCGGCGGAAGCGCCTTCACGAAGATCGAGTCGGGGTTCATTCCCTTTCGACCGAGGTGGCTCACCACGTCGCCGTACTGATTGAACGAATGGCGGTTGTAAACCGGGTTGGTGTCCGGAGGAAAAAACTGATCCTCCTTTCCCGCCGCAGCCGCAACAGCGCGTAAAAAGGACCTGCGAACATTTTCCGCTCTCGGCCGAAGGACGACATCCGCAACCGAGTACGACCGCATTAAATCGCGAATTCGATCGGCGGGGGCATACAGCAGCGCGGTGTTGAGCGTGTTGTCGCCGTTCGCGAAATCTCCGTAGAACTGGTCGTACTCCGGCACAACGAGAACGACATCGCCCGCCCTGATGTACGGTCTCACCTGCGCGAGCATGTACTTGAGGCCAAGCTTTGCGTAGAGGCCCATGTTGACGACGTTCAGGCCCAGCGAATCCTGGATAGCCTTGCTGTCGATGCCGAACGCGAGGTTCGACCCGCCGACGAGAATGACTTTCGGCGACGGAGTGTTCCTGATGATGCGATCCTTCTCGAGAACGGCCGCGAGGTAGTTGTCCTCGCCCGCGCGAGTGTCGTACTGCCCAATGACCGCACCGGTCAGCAGGACGATCGAAGCGAGGATCGCAAGCCGAATGAGCAGCTTCCGCGCGGCCATCAGAACTGGAAGTAGATGAAAGCCTTCTCACTGGTGATCCCCAGCAACCAGATCGCCATGCAGAGTGCATAGTACGCCGGCCACCTTACCCACACCGGCTGAAGCCTGAACCCCTTCACCACGTCGACTCGCGTCGAGATCCACTCGAAAGTCATCAGGCCGACAATCAGCATCATCGAATACAACACCTCGAACTTCGAGATTCCTTCGGCTCGAAGAATGTCCGGCACGATCTGATGCGCGGTCGGGCGAGCGATCGCTCCGCGAAACACGCGCAGCGCGTCGTGAAGGTTGTTCGCGCGGAAGAACACCCACGCCACGCAAACGAGGGAGAACGTGATCGCGATGCTCACGAACGCATGCAGCGAAGGCCGCGATGCAAGGCCGATCGACCTGTTGAACTTCTCTCTTGCGTCCTTCGTGACAAGCGAGAAGATGAGATAGAACCCGTTCAGCGCGCCCCAGATCACGAACGTCCAGTTCGCTCCATGCCACAATCCGCTCAACAGAAACGTGATGAAGACATTGAAATACCAGCGCGGGGGAGTGACGCGATTGCCGCCAAGCGGGATGTAGAGGTAGTCGCGGAACCATGTCGAGAGCGAGATGTGCCATCGGCTCCAGAACCCGCTGATCGACCTCGTCAGATAAGGCCGGTCGAAGTTGTTCATCAGCCTGAAGCCCATCACCTCTGCCGCACCGATCGCCATCGCTGAGTATCCCGCGAAGTCGCAATAGATCTGGAATGCGAAGAAGACAGTCGCTACGACGAGTGTGAGCCCCTGGAAGCTCCCCGGATCGTTGTAGACGATGTTCACATATTTCGCGAGCCGGTCAGCGATCACGACCTTCATGAAGAGACCGTAGGCCATCTTTCGCAGGCCGGCGGTGACGCGCTCGTAGTCGAGCAGGTGCTTCTCGTAGAACTGGTGCAGGAGATTTTGCGGGCGCTCGATGGGGCCGGCCACGAGTTGCGGAAAGAACATCACATACAAAGCGTAGATACCGAGATGCCGTTCGGCCGGCTGTCGCCCGCGGTAAACCTCGATCGTGTACGACATCGCCTGAAACGTGTGAAACGAAAGACCGATCGGCAGGATGATCGCGAGCGGCTGAAAATCGTATGGCCAGTGAAAGACTTCAGCTATCGCGCGTGCGTTGGCGTTGAGGAAGTTGAAGTATTTGAACACGGCGAGCACGCCGACATTGGCGATGATGCTCATCGTGAGGTAGAGCTTTCTCCGCTTCCCTTCTGCATCCTCGATGAGAATGCCGGCCACATAGTCGATCGCGATCGTGAAAAACAGGATCAGGATGTAGATCGGTATGAACGCCATGTAGAAGTA
>JBDTNA010000185.1:0-6661 GCA_039933985.1 Gemmatimonadales bacterium
GCGTCGTAGAGCTCTTCGGGAATCGCCTGAAGTCCGGCGATGAAGATCAGCATGTTGTAGCCGAAGCTCTTCCACACCGCCATGAGGATGATCGCGGGCATCGCCCACTTGGGATCACCGAGCCAATCTATAGATCCGATGCCTACCAGAGAAAGCGCGTAGTTGAAGAGTCCGTAGCGCGTGTGATACAGGTAGCGCCAGACGATCGCGACAGCGACAAGAGTGGTGACGAACGGCGTGAAGTAAATCGTCCGGAACAATCCCTTGAAGCGAACGAGCTTCGAGCTCAGGAGAAGCGCGGCTCCAAGTGAAACGGCGATCGTAAGCGGTCCGCCCACGAACGCGAAGTAGAACGTGTTTCGAAGCGCGAGCCAGAAGTCAGGTGTTCGGAGGAGGCGGGCGTAGTTATCGAACCCGACGAATCTCGTGTTGCCCGGATCAGCGATGCCGTAGAGATCGAAGTCGGTGACGCTGAGAAGCAGCGATGCTGCGACGGGAAGAAAGAAAAAAACGCCGATGAGGACGAGCGCTGGCGCGAGGAAGAACCACGCCGCTGTATTCGCCTCTGAGGGAATGCGGAGTCGTGAAGCCGTCATTTGCGTTTGGCCGCCGCCCTGGACAGCAGATACCGGCGTTTGACGAGAAGCTCGTTGACGTCGCGATCCAGCGCGGTCATCGCCGCCTGTGGAGTCTGACGACCGCGCACGGCCTGCTCGCTATGCGCAAATACCTGTGTCGCGATCTGCTCCCACTCCGGTACCTGAGGTGTCGGCACTACCCGGTCGAGCTGTTCGCGGAACGCGGCTGCGTAACGATTGCCCGCGAGCGACGAGTCCTGCCATGCTGTGCGACGAGGCGGAAGGTCACCGGTCAGGTGATGAAATCTTATCTGCACGTCAGTTCGCGAGAGATACTCCATCAGGGCCCACGCCTCGGCTTTGTGCGCGCTCTTCCGAAAGAGAGAAAGACTCGCGCCACCGGCGAGGGACACTCCAGGACCGTCCGCGCCGGGAAGGGAAGCGGTCATCCATTTGTCCTGCATGTTCTTCGGCAAGCGATTGCTGAACTCACCGATCTGCCACGGGCCGCTGATGTACATCGCGATGTTCCCGCGCTCGAACTCCTGATACAGGTTCGATATCTCAGTCGCGCTCAACGCGGGAGCGAGACTGTCGCGAAAGAGACTCACGTAGGAATTGAACCCTTTCATGAAGGCTGGCTCGCCGAACGCTCCGTAACGGCCGCCGTCCCGAAGCAGCGGCGAGCCGGCCTGCAGCCCGAGAATCACAATCGGCGCCCACTCGGTTGTCGGAATGAGCAACGGAAATTGATGGGGTCCCATGCGTTTCTTGATGGCTTCCATCGACTTCCGCCAATCGGCCCATGTCGTCGGCATCCGATCGTAGCCTGCCGCCGCCAGCAGATCCGTTCTGTAGAACAGCACGCGCGTGTCAACGTACCACGGAACGCCGTAGGTGCTGTCATTCACGACATTCGTCTTCCAGATACCGTCGAAGTAGTCGCTGCGGGTTATGTCCTTGGATGCTGCAACGCGCTGGTCGAGTGGCTCGAGCGCACCCAGCGCGACGAACTCGGGAACCCAGGTGTTGCCGAGCATCGCGATGTCGGGCGTGGCGTCTCCGACAAAACCTGTGAGGAGTTTCTCATGCGCGGCGGACCACGGGATCTGCTGAACCTGCACCCGGATTCCGGGATGCTCCTTCTCGAATGCGGGCAAGAGCTCGGAAAGCACTTCGCCTTCGCGGCCCATCGCCCATAATCGAAGCGTTGTCCTTTGATCAGCGGATGCCGGACTGCACGCTGTACCGGCAAGCGACCAAACGAGCGCTATCCTGACAAGAGCCGCTGTCGTCGAGCGCGCGCGAGATTCCCGCCGGTTATTGATCGAGCCACCCTCCGGTGAACCCGGCCCGCTTCAATCCACGGATGATGTGGGGATTTGTTCGCATCACGCGCCAAACGAGGCCCGAGCGATAATTCTCGACCATCGTGATAATTGGTCCCTGATCGATTCCCAGATAATCGGTATCAAACCAGCCGAGGCCGCGCACAATGCGTCCGTGCTGCGGTTTGGTGTCCACATCGAATGTCGGATTGAACGAATCGACGAAGCCGTAGGTCGAGAAAACGTTGTCGCCGTACTTCTCACGCATTGCGACGACGGCTGGGATCGCAATTTCGGGCGCGAAGGCAATCGATCCACCGGCCGCTGTCGGTCCAATCGTTCCATCGTCGCGGATCTCGCCGGCGGCGGCACCACGCGCGGAGTAAGTCCAGAATCGTCGCTGGGCTCCGCGCAGGTTCATTTCAATGTCGAGAGGGCCATCCACCGCCGTGAGCCCCCAGATGTCCGGCCCGTAGTCCTTCCAGTTGGAGGGGTTCGCAATCGCATAAGCGCGCTGTGAATACGTGGCTCGGCGAGAATTTTCGAAGTAATCGATTCCCTTGCCCTGCATGTAGGAATCCTTGATGCCGCGGAAGTCGATCCAGATGTGCGAATACTGGTGGCCGAACAGTGGCGCGAAATTCAAATGCTCGAAGCCGTTGAATGGCGCCCACTGATATGTGCTTCTGTATGCATCCCACGCGGCGGGCTCGATCGGATGGGTTGGTGAGCCGAGCGCGAGGACGTTGAGAATGAGCGCTTCGTTGAGTCCGTGCCAATCCGCCTCGATGAATCCCCGCTCGGGGTGCCATCCCATACTGACCAGCGGATTGCGCGGGCGTATCCACTGCCAGTCGACGCGCTCGTAGAGTGAATCGGCGTAAGCGCGAATTGACGTTTCGGTAGCGTTCTGCCCGGTGAAGTAGGACTGGCAGAAGAGAACGCCGGCGAGCAGAAGCGAAGTGTCGATCGTGGAGAGCTCTACCGTTTGAAAGCGGTACCCGGTCTCCATGTCGAGGAAGTGATAGAAGAATCCTTTGTAGCCTGTTACGTCTGTCGCCTGCGGACCCTGTGGTGCGCGGTACATGAAACTGAGAGTCGTGAGCACGCGGTCTGCCGCGGCCTGACGAGTCACGTAAGAGCGCTCGACGCCGATCGGATACGCAGTGAGCGCGAAACCGATCGCAGCGACGCTCGAAAAACTTTTCGTCGGCCAGCGATCCGGGGTGAGTCCGTTCGAAGCGTTCGTCTTCTCCCAGAACCAGTCGAACGTTCGTCTCTCGAGTGTATCGAGAAACGCAGTCTGTCGGGGAGTGATGGTCGCGTCGGTCGCTGTCGGTCGGCTAACTACGCCCGTTGGAGGTGCGGTCACGCATGCTGACAACGCGACCAACAGCGCGGCCGATGCAGTAATCCTGCGCTTGTGTAGATGTGCCATGTGGCTTAGTGGGTTGGCATCGTTCACGGAAGGAAAGGGGCGCTGGCTGCAGTGGTCAGCAACCAGCGCCCTCATAACATCCCGACCGTACTAGCGGATCACCGGGCCTGGCCCAGCGGGCGGAATCCGTACCGCACGCCAAGCTGAAGACGTCGGCCAAGCCCAGCGCAGTTGGGCTTTCCGTAATTCGCATTCGCAGCCGGGCCTCCCGGCTGAATGGTCGTCTCGAAACAGCCAAGATTGTCGCTGTTGAAGACGTTGAAGACATCGACGATCACGCTTGCGGTCTGTTGCGAGGCAAAACGCAGATCCTTGTCGACGCGGATATCCATGTTCTGGAATGCGAAAACCTTTCCAACTCCAAGGAATGCCCTCTCCGGAGGCTGGAAGACATAAGTCCGCTGCTTCCCGGTTTCGAACCCGAGGCTGGCGTCAGTGGCGTTCACCGCGATGCCAGAGCCAAGATTTACAATCGTGCTGAAGCGAACATCAAACGGAAGCTGGACGATCGCGTTGGCAACGACGGCATGGCGCTGGTCTCCAGGGGCACGAAGTCGCGGCCTGTCAGCGACAGTTGGATAGCGCCCGTCAAATCCCCAGAATATGTCCTGGCTCTGTCCCTGTTCTTCCGATCGAGAAAGCGTGTAGGCGAGCGATCCACCCCAACGTGAACCGCCGACGAAGGGTCGCTCGATCTGAAGCTGCATGGCATCGTACCATGTCTTCACTCGATCGTCCGTAACGAAGACGGTGTTGTACGGCAGACCGCCGCCACCGAACGGGCTTCCGCGAACGAAGTTCATGAAGTTGCGTCCGCGAAGCCCATTGTAAGACAATGTCAACAGCTCAGCGCCGAGCGTCTGGCGAAGGCCAGCGGACATCTGGATCGTACGGGGTGGCACAAGATCATTGGCAACCAGGAATACTTCCGGTGCCCCTGCGACTACAGAAAGCGCGCGAAGCGCAGCAGGATCGAAGAACTTGGGATCCCATATCGCGCAATTCGTCAGACCGGCGCAGCTGTTTCTAAAGTCAATCCGGATTACGCTGTACTGACGCCTGAATTGTTCGTCGAGCAGCGTGTTCCAGTAGTTGCGGTCAAAATAGAGACCGCCACCGCCGAAAATTACGGTCTTGCCCGTACCAAAGAAATCGTACGAAGCACCGACTCTCGGTTGAAATGCCTTTTTATAGATTGGCCGTGTTTCGCGGCCAGTAGTCAGGTAACGTTCAATGCCGCCGAGTTGACTGATGACATTGTTGTTCCGGGATTGGTTGTTCGGCAGTGGCTGATCGACGATGAGCTTGCCAGCGGTATAAGCTGCACGCAAAGAATCTGCGAGCGGAGCAGGAGTTACATAATCATTGTTGATCATGTTGGTTTCAGCATCCCACCTGATGCCGAGGTTCAGCACGAGTTTCCGACCTACTGTCCAATCGTCCTGAAGGAACGCGCCGAACTGGACGTTGTTCTTTTTGATCGTAGGATCGCCAAAGCCAATGAACGATTCAAACGGCCTTTGCCAGTTTTCATCGGAGCGGAAATTGAAAAATGGGTTGCCGTTGAAAAACTTCGTGGCCGAATAGGACAGAAAATCGACTGACGCTCCGCCCTTGAAGACATGATCTCCCGCGAAACGGACACCCGCGCGAGTAACATCATCGCGTAGCGACAGTCGGCTCTGCTTCCAATTTTGCTCTGTGTCCTTTCCGCCAACTCTGAGGAGTCCAAAGTAATTCTTGCCGACTACCCCGATGTTGGTGCCTGTAGGATTCCACTGAAAGTACTGCGCGTTGACCTGTGCCTGGTTCAGCCACGTGGCGCCAGCGTGCTTGAAATTCAGAACTCCGGTATACGTATTGATTGCCAAATTTTCTGCGGACTCAAACGATGTCTGTCCCCCGAATCCCCGGAAGTCGGTGTCTTTGCGAACGGTGATGCTCGCATCAAGCGTATTCAGCTCGGAAGCATTCCATGTGAGCTTGGCGAGGCCAAGGTGCTCGCGGAACTGTTGAGCGAACTGACCTGTTGAATTACGAAGTTCATTCACAAGGGAAGCAGGAGCTCTTAAACTGTCTCCCCCGAGCCGAACATCGGCCGGCTCGTCGCGGAAGTTCAGCTCATAGGTTCCAAAATAGAACAGCTTGTCCTTGATGATAGGTCCACCAATATCTCCGCCTGCTTGCAGCCGTTTGTATTTCGGCTTCGCGCCATTGTTGCGCACGGCAATCTCATCGCGGGCTACGAAGGATCTTGCTACGCCATTGGCGAAAAGGTTGGCCTCAGTGGCATTTGATCCGCTCCGAGTTGTTGCAACAATGATCGCGCTTGCGGCCTTCTGATATTCGGCTTTGTAGTTCTGAGTCAGTACGCGAAACTCCTGGATAGCTCCCTGTGGGAACGGGTTGCCTTTGCTGGCATCCTGGCCGACCACTCCCCCGCGAAGAACATCATTCTTGTAAGTCGCTCCATCGACAAAAACGTTGACTGCTTCTGCAGGCTGTCCGCCCGCTGCCAAAAACTTGTCGGTATTGTTGACCGCCTGGGCCGAGATTCCGGGGGCGAGCTTTGCAAGGTCGAGGATGTTGCGCTCGAAGGTTGGCAGATCGTTGATCTGCGTGCGAGAGATATTCGTCCCGACTTCAGAAGTGCGGGAATCGGTGCCGGTTGCGTTGGATCTTACTTCGACGCTTGAAAGCTGGGCCACGGCCTCAGATGTCGAGAGGTTCAAGTCCACGGTCTGACCGATCGAGAGCTGAAGAGAACGCGTTTGCGGCTGCAACCCCAGTCGCCGCACCGAGATTTCGTACAGGCCGGGAGTCAAGCCTCCGAGGAAATAAAAGCCTGCGGAGTTAGTAGTGGCTCGACGCACTTGATTCGTGCTCTTCAAAGTCGCCACTACCTGCGCGTCGCTCACAACGGCGCCGCCGGTTTCCGTCACATACCCGCGAACGCTCGCGGTCGTTGTCTGTGCGGTCGCGCTGGCTCCGACGAAAGCGGCCATGGCGATGAACGCCAACGTGACCGCTCGAGTAAATCGATTCCAATTGAACTTTTCCGTAATCATGACTGTCTCCATTTTACTGTGGTGTTTCATGCGGCAATTGCCGTGGACGGTCGAAAAACGTCAGCGCGCGCTTCGAGCCCGGCGCATCGGAGGTGGGCGCTCAGCGGACGAAGCACCGGTTGAAGGGCGGATGATGAGCTGCGTGGACACACGCTCGCGTCGGCGTGCGTACTCGTGCTTGTGAGTGATTGCGTCGAGCAGAATCGCGACGCCTCGCGCTCCGAGCTCTGAGATCGGAACGTGAACTGA
>JBDTNA010000186.1:0-6646 GCA_039933985.1 Gemmatimonadales bacterium
GCAGCTCGAAGCTCTTGGCATCTATGGCGAACGGGTAGGACTGGCCTTTCAGATCGTCGACGATGTGCTGGATGTCACGGCATCGACCGATCAGCTTGGCAAGACAGCTGGTCGTGACGTCGAGCTCGGCAAAAGCACCTACCCGGCGATGCTTGGCGTCGAGGGAGCGGTGAGTCGGGCAAATTCGCTTGTCGAGGAAGGATGGGATGTGCTGAAGGCGCAGGAGCTATTGTCACCCGAGCTCAGAGGGCTCGGCGCTTTCATAGTTTCACGCGGTCATTGACGTCAATCACGAAAGAATGAATGTCGATCCTGGATAATCTGCAGCTTCCCGCTGCGCTAAAAACAATGACTCGCGACGAGCTTCGCGAGCTCTCGGCTGCAATGCGCGAGCGGCTCATCGAAGTCTGCTCACGAACTGGCGGCCATATCGGCGCTGGCCTTGGTGTCGTCGAGCTTTCCGTGACGATTCACACAGTGTTCGATACGCCGACCGATCAGATCGTATGGGATGTCGGCCACCAGGGTTATCCGCACAAGCTGCTGACCGGCCGCAACGACGAGATGGAATCGCTGCGCCAGGAGCACGGACTCTCCGGCTTTCTCAAGCGCACCGAAAGCGAGTTCGACACATTCGGAGCGGGGCACGCCGCAACGGCAATTTCCGCCGGTCTGGGAATGGCGACGGGCCGCGATCTCAATGGCGAGTCATTCAAGGTCGTATCGATTCTTGGCGACGGCGCGCTGACCTGTGGCCTCGCGTACGAAGGATTGAACAACGCTGGTGCATCCGGTCGCGACTTCATCGTCGTTCTCAACGACAACGAGATGTCGATTGCACCCAACGTGGGCGCGATGTCGAAGTATCTCACGTCGATTCAGCGGAACCCGCTGTACAATCGCCTTCGCTCCGCTGTGGGCGGCGTCCTGGATACTGCGCCTGCGAAGCGGACAGGCGTTGCGACACTGGTGAAAAAATGGGAGGAGAGCGTCAAGGCGTTCCTCACTCCCGGTGTTCTGTTCGAGGAGCTTGGCTTCCGTTATTTCGGTCCGATCGACGGTCACGACATAGACGCATTGATGGACACGCTCACCGCGGTACGCGACTTCACCGGTCCGCGTCTTGTCCACGTCATAACTCAGAAGGGAAAAGGATTCCCAGCCGGAGAGCACACTGAGAAGTGGCATGCGCTCCCACCGGGTCACGACCCCGCGACGGGAAAGCAGCTCAAGGTTTCTTCAGCGAACGCCGCGTACACCGCTGTGTTCGGCAAGGGCCTGACCGAGCTCGGCGACGAAAACGAAAAAGTCGTGACCATAACGGCGGCGATGCCGAGTGGGACCGGAACTGGCGCGTTTGCGACAAAGCATCCAGAGCGTTTCTTCGACGTCGGAATAGCCGAAGGTCATGCTGTCACATTCGCAGCGGGATTGGCCACGCGCGGACTGCGTCCCTTCTGCGTCATCTACTCGACGTTTCTTCAACGCGCGTACGACAACGTCATTCATGACGTCGCGATTCAGCATCTTCCAGTTGTGTTCGCCATGGATCGCGCTGGTGTTGTCGGCGAAGATGGACCAACGCACATGGGACTGTACGACATCGCGTACATGCTCGCAGTTCCGGGAATGACAGTTACCGCGCCAAAAAACGGAACGGAGATGCTGGGGTTGCTTCGCACCGCGGCATCGCACACGACCGGCCCGTTCAGTTTACGATATCCGCGCGATGCGTCGCCGGACATCGTACCCCCTCTCGCCGAGATTCCCGCGGTTCCCTATGGTACGTGGGAGATGCTTAAGAAAGGCGCCGGTGCGCGTGATTCAACCGGCGGTATTGCGATTCTCGCGACCGGAACGATGGTTCTTCCGTCGCTTGCCGCGGCGGACATTCTCGCTGAAGACGGAATCAATGCGACTGTTGTGAACTGCCGCTTCATCAAGCCGCACGATGCGGAGATGCTTGCTTCAATCGTTGCTGACAATAGCCACCTTCTCGTTGTGGAAGAAGGCACTGTCGTGAACGGGTTCGGCGCGCACATGGCGGCCGTTGTCGCTGACATCAATCCAGCGGTGCGAGTAGTCGCGCACGGCGTGCCCGACGCTTTCATCGAGCAGGCGCCGCGCCCGAGGCAGCTCGCGAGTATTGGCCTCGATCCTTCGGGGATCGCCGCGCGAGTCAGGCAGATCAGACAGAGCGACACACGCGGCGCGCGGCTGCGCGCCGGCTGATGCGCGTCGGCGTAATCGGTCACTCCGGCTATGAGGAGCTGCCGGAAATCCTGCGCGGACTTCTGCGACTGGCTCCGGAGCTCGGGTTCGAGCTCGAGTTCGAGCGAGAGATGCACGAGGTCGCCGGCGCCGGCACGCGATTGGAGAATCCAAAGTCAATCGATGCGCTCATCACGCTCGGCGGCGATGGAACGCTTCTTCGCGGCGCGCGACTTCTCGACGGCGCGCCCGTCCCGATACTCGGCGTGAACCTCGGCCGCCTTGGATTTCTGACGACGTGCGGCACTGAAGATCTCGAGGAAGCGCTCAGGTTGCTTGCGTCGAAGAACTACGTCGCTGAGGCGCGGATGGCATTGCACGCAGTCGCGCTGGACGGAAAGGGATCGAATCGCCAGGAATGGCGTGCGCTGAATGACTTCGTCGTGCACAAAGGTGGTTTCGCCCGCGTCGTGAGAGTGGGCATAAGTGTGAACGATGAATCGATCGGCACATACGCGGCTGACGGAGTCATCGTCTCGACGCCAACCGGTTCGACCGCATACAGCCTGTCGGCGGGCGGTCCAGTGGTCGTACCGACTGTAGAATCAATTTTGCTCACCCCGATCTCGGCGCATGCGCTCGGTGTCCGTCCACTGATCGTGTCACCAGATGCCAAAGTTTCGATAGACACGTCGCGGAGCTCCGAAACACTGATGGTCACTGTCGACGGGCAGGTTGGGACGGAGCTCGTTCCCGGTGAGATGCTTGTCGTGAGACGCGCAAAGGATCCGGTGCACATCATCAGACTTCCAGGCACGAGCTTCTTTAACAGAATGCGCGCGAAGCTTGGCTGGGGTGGACCGCCCGAGGACTCATAGCACCGCGATGCTGACTGAGCTCAGGATCAGGAACTTCGCGATCATCGAGTCGCTGACACTTCCGCTTGCCGAAGGATTCAATGTGCTGTCGGGAGAAACGGGCGCCGGCAAGTCGATCATCGTTGGCGCGCTTGGATTTCTGCTCGGTGAGCGAGGCAGCTCGGACCTGATTCGTACTGGCGCTGACAAGGCGATGGTCGAGGGCGGCTTCGACATCGACAAGTCGAGCGCAATCGCCGGGATGATAGACGATCGCGGTATCGACACCGAGGAGGGAACGGTCGTTCTCAAGCGCGAGATATCTTCGGCGGGCCGCGGCAGAGCGTGGGCGAATGGCTCGCCGGTGACAGCGACAATACTTGGCGAGATCGGCCGCGCTCTTGTAAACCTGCACGGGCAGCATGAAGCGCAAACACTACTCGACGGTGAGTCACAGCGCAGCATCCTCGACACTTTCGGCGGCGCATCATCCCAGGCAGAAGCTGTTTCCGCTGCGCACTCAGAGCTCGCTCGAATCAAACGCGAGATTGCGCAGCTCACTTCGCGACGCTCGGATGCCGAAAAGCGTGCCGACTACCTTCGGCATGTTGCTCGGGAGATTGAAGAAGCGAAGCTCACATCCGGTGAAGACAAGAGTCTCGAAGACGAGGCTCGCGTTCTCGAAAACGCAGACGACCTGCGCGGGCTCGCGCAGGGAATGAAAGCAGTTCTATCGAGCGACGAAGAAGGAGTTCTCGAGCGGCTTGCATCGGTGAACCGCTCGCTGGCGGCGATCCAGCGCGTCGATCCTGCAGGCGCGCGATTGCAGGAGCAGTTCGACGCCGGCTTCTACGCGCTCGAGGAGCTCGCGCGCGCGGTGGACGACTACGCGTCGTCGGTCGAGCTCGATCCCGATCGGCTCGAAGAAGTGAGACGCCGGCGTGAAGTCATCTATTCGCTCGTGAAGAAATATGGCCCGTCTCTCGACGACGTAATCGAGACGGGGAGAAAGTCTCGGGCAGAATTGGATCTGGTTGATTCGGGATCGTTCGACCTGAACCAGCTTCGAGAAAGGGAAGCTGCCGCTGCGCATGGTTTGAACGTCGCCGCAAAGAAACTTTCGGAGCAGCGATCTGCCGCATCGAAAAAACTGTCGAAGGCTGTCGATGTGGTTCTTCCCGATCTTGGAATGACCGGAGGAAAATTCACGGTCACGCTGAACGCGAAGGACGCTCCCGATGAGAATGGAAATGAAGACATCGAATTCATGGTCGCGCTCAATGTTGGACACGATGCGCGTCCGTTGGCGCGCGTTGCGTCAGGTGGCGAGCTCTCACGAGTGATGCTCGCGCTGAAAACAATTCTTGCCCGAGCCGACTCGGTGCCGACTCTCGTCTTCGATGAAGTTGATGCCGGAATCGGAGGGAAGGTCGGGCTTCAGGTCGGTGACACGTTGAGGCGCGTTGCAGAGCACCATCAGGTGTTCGCGATCTCGCATCTCCCGCAGATAGCGGCGCGCGCGCACAACCATATAGTTGTCGCGAAAGCGGCAAAGGGTGGTGTAACCACCGCAGATGTCACCGTACTCGAGGGATCGACCAGAGTCGTCGAGATCGCGCGAATGCTGGGCGGCGACCCGGAGAGCAAGGTGAGCAGGGCGCACGCGAAGGAGCTTCTCGAAAGCGCAGCACCAACGTGATATCGCCGCCGCCGCGAGTCCCGTGGCAGATTACCGGCAATCACTGGCTCACGCTGCCGTGCATTCATCCGGCCGACGCTTCCATTCATCTCGCAGGCGTCATACATGCTCAATCGCGTGCCGCGATTGAGTTCGCAGGAAGCCCGGAATTTCTCGAAGGTCAGAGCGCGCCGCTGGCGAGAGTCGTCCTCTCGGTGAACGGAGCGCGACGGCGTCTCGGCAGCGAGGGAATAGCATGGGAGCGCGAGCTCGGCTGGATTCCCAGTTTCAGCTGTCGCGTCGGATCACTCGCCGTGCGCGGAACGATTTGCGCCCCGCACGGGCGAGGCGCCGATGTTTCGGGCGCTGTGATTCAGCTGAGCATCGAGAATCGCGGTGCCGAGTCGATCCAGTTGTCAGTTGGACTCGAGGGGACGCTTGGACATCGACAGGTGCGCGTCGTAACTGCGCGTGAGCTCAACGATGCGCATTCGGCGATTGCAGGATCCGCGGACTCAATCGTTCTCGAGGGCGAAAGCGCAGAGAGTCCCATCGCTCTCGCGATCGGTGGCGATGGAAGCCTTTCGGTCACAGTCAACGAAGCGAATCAGCCTTCGTTTTCCCTGGCGAGACTTGTAACGCTGGAAGCGGGCGCGACTCACGATGCTGCGTTTCACATCGCCGCCGGGTCCGAGCGAGACGGAGCAGCGGCGATGCTGAGGGTGATGCGGCGACGCGGTGCGCGCGCATTGGTCGATGCGACGAGAACAGCGCTGCGACAGATGGAACCGTCGACTGCAAATCCGGCGGCCGATCGGCTGATCGCGCGACATGTATTCTTCGCGTACTTCTGCAGTGTAGCGCGAGCAGTCGATGATGCTCACGTATACGTGGTCAGAAGCCGCATGCCGTGGAACGGGCGCGGCGTGATCATTCGCGATTGGGAAGCGCTGATGTGGGTGTTGCCGGCGGTGCAGCTCGTCGATCAGGCTATGGGTCGTGAGCTGCTGCTGCGGATTTGCGAGCTGCATGGCTACGCACCAGGCGGCGGCGCTCACTACCTCGACGGTTCCGTGTTCGAGCCCGGGTTCTCGCTCGAGGGCGCGTCGGCGTTTCCCATCGCGGTGGACTCTTACATCGTTCAGAGCGGCGACGACAAGATTGTCGAAGAGCCGGTCCTCGCCGATTCGCTGTACGGTGCGCAGGAAGACATCGAGCTGATGAGGCATGGCCAGCTGCCGCTGTATTCGACGGAAGTAAATCCTGACGGAACTGTGCCCGAGCTTCCGTACACCGCGCACGGTAACGCAATCGTTGCGCTCGCCCTCGAGATTCTCAAACACACGCTCGACGAGAAAACGGCCGAGAAGGTTCAGGATCCCGCCGCCGTGCGTGCTGCGCTGTTGCGCCAATTCTCATCCGAGGCAACGGGGAGCAAGTCGGTTCTCGCCAGCTCCAGCGACCTTACCGGAAATTCTTCGCAGACAGATGAGCCATCGGCGTCGATGTATTGGCTCCCATATTACGATCTCATCGCGCGCGATGACTCGACGTACCGGCGCACGGTGAAAAAGCTCGAGGCTGCGATCCCTCAGGACCTGGTGGTGCGATGCGCCCGGCTGGTCGGTCCCAACGGCTCGGAAGCGCTCGACTGGCTACGTCGCGCTCCGCTCGACGGCGGATTCGCGGCCGAGCTGGTGGATGAGGAAGGGAAGGTCGCGGGAAACGGTGGTGACGCGGCGCTGTCCGGCCTGATTGGCTACACGGCGTGGTACGCGGTCCATGCCCTTGGCGCGAAGGTCTAGTAGTTCCAAAGTCAAAACCCAGAGGAATACTGCTCGTAACGATGTAGAGCGGATTATTCGGATACAGAGCGAATCAAACCAAGTTTTTTTCCTTG
>JBDTNA010000187.1:0-6606 GCA_039933985.1 Gemmatimonadales bacterium
CACATTGGCCGCAGTTCGGCCGACCCGGTGTCGGAATCGTGTCGAGGAAACACGGCCTCAGAACGGCGAGCCCTTCGGGCCAGTCAGCAACGATGCGAGTCTTTTCAAGCCGGGTTACCGCCGGCTCCGCATGGTAGACGGAGATGGCGGCTGTCGAGAAATAGTGATCGATGGCGGGATGAGACGCCTGCGGCTCGAGACCTGTTCCGAGACCTGCCGAAGCAAGCGATACCCGGTCGATCCGCGCGGAGAGCGACACGGCACTGGAAACCATCCCCGGTCCAAAGCCCACCGATTTCCAACCCGAAGGGGGAGGATAGAAGCTCCGAATGTTGGTGTAGACCGGAATAACCGTTAGATCTGCGGACTCTTCGAGTGCAGTCATCCGTGAGGTGTAGGACTCGAATTCATTCAGTCGCTCGGGTTGCGCGTCAGCCGACATGAACTCGTCGGGCCCGACGCCAAAAAACAGAATGCAGTCGCGTATCCTGCCCGGGTGAGTGAGCGGATATTCGAGCAGGTTGGACCGCAGCAGCGACAGCGCGTCGATTCCCCCGGAAAAAAAAGATGCCGCGCGGTGATGCGCGCGCGGCTGCGCAGGAGCAAACCGCTCAGTCGGCTCGATCAACAGGGGCCGACACAGATCGAACCAAAGTGTGAACAATTCCGTTACGGCTTCCAACCCGTCCCGCAGTCGCGAGCAGATGGTTCCCTCGACGCGGATGCGGGATTCCCCATGCCACTGTGCGAGAGGAAACATCGCAAGCAGGAAAGCATCGCTGCTGACTTCCAGGTCTGACGCGAAACGCTCCGGCACTTCGATGATGAGCGGGCTCGAGGGAGCATCACGATCCTCCCATATCACGTCTGCTATCACGCGGCTGCGGTCAGCGACGACCTCTTTGCGAATCCGCTCAACGCGCATTGCCTATCTCTTCGGCTGCGAATGCTGCTGTAATGACGATCCGCGGCCCAGTCCCAACGCTCTTCGCGCAGCGGCCAGAATCTTCTGCCGTCTTTGCCAATGTCTGTATGCGTCCCGCTTTCGCAGGATGAGCTCCACGAGATCCAGGCGGCCTCTGGCTGTCAGCGCATCGACGCACTGCAGATGGTAGATCAGTGAAAAAGGGTCGTCGATCCAGACAGGAGCTAGCATCTCGGCGGTAACGTTGTCAAATGGAAATGTCGGGGCTCGATCGAGCTTTTTGAGTGCGACCAGTGCCAGCATTGTTCTGACGCATTTCTCACAGCGGCCACAGTTGATTGCGCCCTCGGCGACTGCGCTGCCAAAGCAAGGGCGCAATATGGACATGGCTTCTGGCCAGTCAGAAACGACGCGCGTTTTCTCAAATCGCGTCATCGCCGCCTGCTCATGGTCTACAGAAACAGCGTCGGTAGAGAAATGATGGTCGAGCCATGGTTGTGACCCGTGCGCCATTGCGCGCATGCCGATGCCGACAGAAGCGATTTTTATTCGATCGATACGGGAGGAGAAACAATGCGCGATGCTTATAAGCCCCGCGCCGTAACCGATTCCGCTCCAGCTCGACGGCGTAGGATACAACGTTCGAATGTTCGTATAGACTGGAATCAGCGTTACACCGGCATCACGGGCGAAGATTTCCATACGCTCGCGGTATGCGTCGAACCGTGCCAGCCAGTCAGCACTTATTCCATTCGCGTCGTGATCGTGAACGTGCACGCCATGCAGCAGGAGGCAATCCCGTATCGAGGCCGGATGGCTCGGGGCATAGTCGAGCTGGTTGCTTCGCAACATGGACAGAGCATCTATGCCTCCGGACATGAAAGAAGCAGCTCGTCTGCTCGTCCGCGGCACTGTCGGTGCAAAGCCCGCAGTGGGTTCCATTTCAATCGGCCGGCAGTGAGGGTGCCAGATCGCAAAGAGCTCGCTGGCCGCTGAAAGACCGTCGCGAAGGCGACAGCAGATGCTGCCTTCCACGAGGATGCGTTTCTCCCCCCGCCATTGCGCAATCGGAAACAATGCTAGCAGAAACGCATCGGGACTCGGCTGGAAATCCGTAGCGAACTGGTCCGATGTTTCGATCACGAGAGAATCCGGCGGAGCCGCATGCTCTTCCCACGCGACGTCCGCGACAACGCGAGCACCTTTTTTCGTGATCTCTTTACGAATCCGCTCAATGCGCATTGGAGGCCTTTCTTGGTCAGGCCGTTCGATCGGATCGCAATGGAACATTGAACAGACCCCGCAATACCCCGAATCCTCCCACAACAGCGGCGACTTTCTGGCGCCTCTGCCAGATGTGGTAGGCTTTTGTCTTCGCGAGAATCAGATCCACGAGATCCAGTCTGCCACGGGCACGCAGTGGCTCGACACAATCGGTGTAGAAGGGAAGTGTGTTGTCTCCATCGATCCAGACAGGTTCCAGCATCTCCCGGGAAACGTCATCGGCCGCGAATGTGGGGGCCCGATCGAGCATACCCAGCGCCACCAGCCCTACCATCGTCCGAATGCATTTCTCGCACTGTCCACAGTTCAGTGCATCATCGCGAAGCACGCTCCCAAAGCACGGTCTAAGGACAGCCAGTCCTTCGGGCCATTCCGAAAGGATGCGCAGCTTCGCGAGACGACTGAGCGACACGTCGGCGTGGTGCACCTGTACGGCTTCTGTGGAAAAGTTATGGTCGAGAGATGGGTGGGACCCCTCTGGCCGGTGACGCATTCGAAGCCCCGCGGACCCCATCTCGATGCGGTCTATCCGTCTCCCCAGGCAAAGTGCAGTGCTCGCGATCCCAGCGCCAAATCCAATTTTGCCCCACGCCGGGTGCGGGTAGAAAGTTCGGATATTCGTGTAAAGCGGAACGAGTGTGAACGCTTCCTGCTCAGCGAGGAGTTGCATGCGCTCTGTGTACGATTGAAAAGCGGAGGTTCGTTCGGGTCGCTGATCCGTGCCGTCATGATCATACGGATTCACCCCGTGTAGCATGATGCCGTCGCGTATCGAGCCAGGGTGTTCGCCCGGGTAATTCAGCCGATTCCGCCGAAGGAGCGACAGCGCGTCGATACCGCCGGATAGAAACGAACCCGTTCGAGAAATCGGTCGCGGATTGGTCGGCGTGAAACCGCCAGACGGCTCGATCTTCATCGGGCGACAGTGAGAGTGCCACAATGTGAAGAGCTCTGTTGCCGCGGCAAGCCCGTCTCTCAGGCGGGGGCACACACTCCCGTCGACATGAATCCGCGCTTCGCCCTGCCATTGTGCAATCGGGGCAAGCGCGAGCAGGAATGCATCTGGGCTGGGATCCACATCCCCGGCGAACTGATCGGTTGTTTCGATGACAGCGACTCGCGATTGACATTCGCGATCCTCCCAGCAGACGTCCGCGGCCAGGCGGCACCCACCGCGTGTTTTCTCCTTTCGAATTCGCTCAACGCGCACGGTTCGCCTCCGAAGCCTAACAGTCACGGAAGGTCAGCGAAGAAAACTAACTCCCGTTTATTAACACTGTCGCAACCAGATACGGCGCCGTATGCTTTGCATTCGCGCTGTTGTATTGGCAGCGAAAGGGGAGAAGACGAATTGGGCGACATTTCGACCGACTTGCTCAGTCGGATCGCGGCGTCGATATCGGATCGATATCGAGTTGATCGCCTCCTTGGTGAGGGAGGCATGGCGATGGTCTACCACGCCGATGATCTCCGTCATCATCGCGCCGTGGCGATCAAAGTTCTGAAGCCCGTCCTGACGGAAGCCGTCGGCTCGGAACGCTTCCTTCGAGAGATCAACACCAGCGCCAGGCTGAACCACCCGCACATCCTCCCGCTGCTCGATTCGGGAACTGCCGGGGACCTGCTGTTCTACGTGATGCCATTCGTGGATGGCGAGTCACTGCGTGACCGCTTGGAGCGCGACGGACCTTTCCCGCTCGAGGAAGCGATTCGAATCGTGGCCGAGATTGCCGATGGTCTCGCATACGCGCATCGCGCGGGCGTGGTTCATCGTGATGTGAAGCCGGAGAATATCATGCTCTCCAGCGGACATGCGGTGATAACCGACTTCGGGGTCGCGCGTGCGCTCGACGCAGCGGGCGATGCGCGCCTGACTCAAACAGGGGGCTCCACCGGAACTCCTTACTACATGAGTCCGGAGCAGTGGGACACTGCCGCAACGAATTTTGATGGCCGAAGCGACCAGTACGCGCTCGGCTGCGTTGCATTTGAGATCCTGACCGGAGCGCGACCGTTTTCAGCGCCGACGGCGATGGCGCTCATGCTTCAACATCTGTCGTCGCCGATTCCTTCTGTGCGCAAGTTCCGTCCGGATGTGCCTGAGCACGTGGATGTGGCAATCAGGACCGCATTGGCGAAAGTGCCGGAGCATCGCTTTTCGACGACAGACGGACTCGCTGCCGCGCTTCGCTCGCCGTCGGCTCCGGTACCTGCACCTCCGCCGGCGCCCACGCCGTCTCGAAATCTCCCACGATGGCTTCGCCCGACTGTCCCGAAAGTTGCGGCGCTTGCCGTATTGCTAACGCTCGGGGCGTATGCAGGGTTCAAAATGCGACCCGGCGGCAACGCATCTCTGCAAGGCAAGATCGGTCTTGCAGTATTGCCCTTTCAGAATCAGGGAATGAGCTCGGATGCTTATTTCGCAGACGGCATTGCTGATGATATCACCAATCGGCTCGCGAGCGTGTCACGCCTCAAGGTCATTGACCGGAGAAGCACGGCGAAGTATCGCGGATCAAACAAAACCACCCGCGAGATAGGTGACGACCTGAACGTCGACTATCTGGTGGAGGGCACAGTTCGATGGGATGGGTCAACCCAGGAGCACAGCTCTGTCCGCGTAACGGCGCAGCTTGTGAGCGTATCGAATGGAGTTGTGCTTCTTCCGTATGACACGACCGCACCGACAGCCAACGTGTTCGCGATCCAGGCGGGTATTGCGCAACGCGTCACCGAGAAATTGACCGTTGCGCTGCTTCCGCCGGAACGGCGCCGCCTCCAGTCACAGGACACGCTCAACATGGAGGCGTATCGCGCATACCTGCAGGGTAATTCCGAGTATCAGCGCAGCTGGTCCAGGAAAAGCGTGGAAGCTGCCATTGGTTCGTTCGATAAGGCCGTAGCGCTGGAGCCAGACTACGCACTTGCGTGGGCCAAACTGGGATGGATGCACTGCTGGATGAATCAGCTTGGCTTGGATCTGAGCGAAGAACGTCTCGTCAAGGCCAAGGCGGCGGTTGACCGTGCGCTCGCGCTCGACTCCAGTCTCGCCGAGGCTCACGTCGCGTTGGGCTTGTACTGGTACTGGGGACGCGACGACTACGATAAGGCGCTGTTCGAACTGACCCGGGCAGCCGAACTCGAGCCCAGTTATGCAGAAGCCTCTCATCAGATTGGGAATGTCCGGCGTCGGCAGGGGCGTTTTTCTGACGCGATTGCGAACTATCGCATGTCGGCTGATCTGAATCCGGTCTACGGTTTGGCATGGTACACATTGGGTGAAACCCTGCTAATAGTCCGTGATTACGACGAGGCGGCGAAAATCCTGGCCCGTGCGAGCGAACTTGCCCCTGACCATCTTGAAGCGTATTTGCAGCAGGCACGTGTCGCCATAAGTGCGCGCGGAGACATAGAAACGGCCAGGCGCGTATTGACCGTGGCCGAGGAGAGGATTCCCCCAGCCGAGTGGAGAGCACCAATGATCCACTGGATGCGCATAGTCAACGGTCAGAATCTTCAGACATACCTGGACCGGCTTCGCCCTAACGCTTATGGTCTAGACAGCGCGACGTATCATCTGGTCAAAGCTAGATTCTTCCTGCAAATGCGGGAGCGTAACTTGGCAATCGCCGAGTTTGACTCGGCGCGGGGTAGATACGAGCATCAGCGAGATGATCGACCCGGTGACGCTCTCACACATGCCGCGCTAGGTGAGATATATGCGGGGTTGGCCCGTCCTGTAGAGGCCGTCGCATCGGCGCGACGAGCCGTGGAGTTGATCCCTGTCTCGAGGGACGCGCTCGATGGACCGGAAATGCTCGTTAATCTTGCCAACGTTTACGTCATGACTGGCGACGCCGACAGCGCAGCCGCATACTATTATCGCGCGCTCTCAGTTCCGTCGTACTTCTCGCTGAACCTGCTCAGAGCGGACCCACTGCTGGCGTCGTTTGTGAGTACGCGGCAATTCGAGGAGATGGCGAGGAAACTCGCTGCGGGGAGGGCAGCCGCCTCTCTTCACAAGACCGAATATTTGTTCGCAACGAACGACGAACTCAAACAGCTATCCTGGACATTTGCGCTCTCCAGAGCGCGGAGGTTACGGACGCGAGGGCGGAGGCGGCGGCGCGGACAGGCCCGCTGAATCTTTCGCTGTAGGCAACATAGGAGGATGCGACGGCACATTCCGCGATGAGCCGCGTAAGTCCGCGGACGCCTCGTCTCCTCAACGCGGCGCGTCGCGCTCGCCACGTGTTCTTCGCGCCGATCTCGCGTTTTATCGGATCTCTCGCCTGCGAACCGTCCACGGCGCGGTACCGGTAAATCACGCGATCAACGAACACCGGATGAGCGATTTCTTCGAGCTTGTAGACTAGATCCCGGTCCTCCGCGTACTC
>JBDTNA010000188.1:0-6602 GCA_039933985.1 Gemmatimonadales bacterium
GACAACCAGTTCGCGCTTGCAGGTACCGCTGTCCCGAGCTCACCAGTGGCGAAAGTACGGGATCAGTTCAACAACGGTGTGAGCGGAATTCCTGTGACCTTTACGATCGGCCTCGGTGCCGGGGACGTTGCGTCGACGCCGGTGGCGACTGACGCGACGGGCAACGCCGCGGCCCCGTCGTGGAAACTTGGCAAAAGTGCGGAGGCCCAGTCGTTACGCGCATCCGCTGGTGGCTTCGCGGCGACTGTGATGGGAGTTGTTCAGTCGGACTACAATATCGATGTCAGATTCTTCGGCCCGCCAATGACGCCGATCGTAGCAACGGCGTTCACCGCGGCCGCAGGGCGCATTCGCGGAGCGGTCATCGGCGATGTGCTCGACACCACGATGCCGACGGCTCCAATCAGTCTCGAGTCGTGTGGAATAACGGGCGTGACGACATTTCAGGAATCGGTCGATGACGTGATCATATACGCTGCCGTCGCGCCGATCGACGGTCCGGGGCGCGTGCTTGCGTTCGCCGGCCCGTGCCTGATTCGCGGGCCGGCAACACAATCCAACAGGCAGACAGTTGTCGGTGTGATGAAGTTCGACGCCGCCGATCTCGACACGCTGATCGCGCGTGGAACTCTTACCGATGTCATTCAGCACGAGATGTTTCATGTTGTCGGTCTCGGAACTCTCTGGAACACGTACAGAGTGATCGCGGGTGCTGGCACACTCGACTCGCGCTTTACCGGGACGCTGGGCGTAGGCGCATGCGTTGCAATCGGCGGCGCGCCGATTTGCCCCGGTAGTGTTCCGGTCGAGAACAGCGGCGGGAGCGGAACCGCGGACGGCCATTGGCGGGAAAGTGTCTTTGCCACTGAGCTAATGACGGGATTCGTCAGCCGGCCGACGCCAGGATTCACGGGAATTCTGAATCCGCTGAGCACGATCACGATTCAATCGTTCGCGGACATCGGCTATGTGGTGAATCCGTCAGGCGCGGATCCTTACACGATTCCAGGTTTTGGATTGTCGGCCATTCGCGCGCAGATGAACGTCGACAATTCTTCGGAGTGGGAGCAACTCATCAGGCCGCAGATGGAGCTGTCGCGGCTAGGCGGTGTGTCTGCAATCAGGAATCAATGACATGATTAGACGACTCGAGCGCATGTTGTTCACTGTTGCGGTTGTATCCGCGATGGGCTGCACCGGAGGTGACAAGCCACCCGTTGCCGATACACTTGGATCGATAGATACGGTCAAGGCGCTCGACTCGCCGAGGGTTGCAGACAGCATCGCGAATGATTCGCTGCGGATGCGGAATCGTTCGGTACCGCCTGCACCGCCGTCGAGCGGAGCGCTCCCCCCGCCGGGCGGCGAAACCTATAGGCGCGGTAGCAGCACGATGTCGCCGCGCGATCCAGCGCCGCCAAATGATCCGCCGCCCAACCTCATCGGAGAGACGAGGCGGGAAGGCAGCAGCACGATGTCACCTACAACTCGGCGGCCGCGGGATAGTACGGTTGGCCCGAGGATGCAGATCGATCCTCAGGGACGAGTAACGCCGATCAAGAGGTAGAGCGTACAAAGCTGGTGACCGGTGACATTCGACTGGTGACTGGTGACATTCGACCGGTGCCTGGCGACTCCGCGAGAACTATGTCACCGGTCACCTGCCCTGAGTCACCAGACACCAGTCGATTTACTGCGAACGCAAGACGATCAGAACTGCGCCGGCGAAGTTGACTGCGGTTACGCCATCTGAATTCAGGAACCTGAAGCTTCGCGCCGGCCCCCCTGCTGCCCTCGTAAACCGGAAGTAATTCCCCGATCCCGATCGTGCGAGCAGGTTCGGTATCACGACGCCTGATCCGCTCAAATCCTGAAGTACGAGTGGATACCCTCCGCTCTGAGTGATTCGCGAGATATTGCTTCGCATGTCGTACGTCTTGTAGGTGTACTTCGTCGCGAGGCTCGGAATTCCCGCATCGTCCGCGTAATTCGCGACCATCCATCCAGCCACGAGCGTGTCGAACGAAATGCCGCCCGCACGCGTCACGAGATTATTGACACCCGTGTTCGGGCCGCCGGCGAGCGCCCTGGTGAACGCCTTGATGTTTCCGCCCGGGGCATAGTGATCGGCAGCGTACCGCAACAGCGCCCACGCAGCTCCGCGCGCGGCAAGCGAAGTGTCGGCGGTGAAGCTGATTCCCGAGCTCTGCCCGGGGTTCTGCAGATATCGCTGGAAGCGCGCAAAGTTCTGGAAGAAGTACGCGTTGAAGTCGTCGAGATTTGCCTGCGTCGGCGCGGCCGGCAGGATCTGCGTCGTCGTGTAATTCCCCGTCTCGTTCAGTCCCTTCAACGTCCGGCCGTTCAAGTCTTCGGCAAAGTGCGCCAGCGCTTCGTCGAGCCAGACATCTTCGAAATCCTGATCAATCCTGAAACGCTCGGACGCGTTGATCATGTGCTGGAACTCATGCGCGATGGTGCCGCGCGTTCCCTGCCGCACCGTCGCAGTCGAGCGCTTGTTGCCGTTGATCGCACCGTCAGGATCAGGCGCGAGCACATAGAAGATTTCGGCGAGATTGCTCTGGGCGCACTGTGCCACCGGGAAAAGATCGCCGGCGAAGAAAAATCCTCCGACGAATCCACCGGGATTTCCCGCTGGAGTCAGCGCATTCACTTCCTTCGTGTAAAGGATCGCGACTCTCGAGTTCGCATCCAGGTCGAGCGGCGTTCCGAAATAGTCGACGTCGGTCGGATAGATCAGGTTGTCGAACTCGGTGCCGATACCCTGGAAGTCAACGTCGGCGAATCCGCCCGTCGGATTGGCATCGTCGGTGTAGATAATTGCGCGATTACTGATGTAGCGTGCAGTCGCGGTGACAGTGCTGAAGCTCGAGCAGGACTTCGGAACCTTGAATTGGGTCTTGTCGCCTACGGCTGGAATCGCGACGCTCAACGAGAGACGTCCCGAAAGATTGCGCGACCTTTCAGCGTACGCCCGGCGTCCTGCCCTCAAATCCAGCTGCCTTCGCTCGAGATGTCTGAGGTTGGTCTCGAAGGACATCTGAAGCGAGCTCGCAAGCTCAGGCTGACGCAGCGGCATCGACGCCGCGATCGTCATTGGCTTCGCAAGAATCGTCGTGCTCGGCACCGTCTCGCCCTCGTCCGACTTGAGCGTGTAGTTCAGGGAGTCGTCCGGCGTCGACTTCGTATAGCCGCCGATGACCACATACTGCGATCCTGCAGCGGTGCTCGCAATCTTGATGCAGCCCTTGCTCTCGGATGCCGAGACAACGCGAGCTGACCCAATCGCGACGTCCACGTCCGTCGGCCCGCCGATACATGATGCCGCTGGTGCGACAACTATGATGCTCGCTGTACCCGTGACGCCGTCTACCGAGCCTTGAATCGTGGCCGTTCCAGCCGCAACTCCCCTGATCAGGCCCGCAGTCGTGACCGTAGCGATGTTCTGGTTTAGGCTCGTCCAGACGATGGTCTTGCCGGTGAGCGGGTTACCGTTCTGGTCTTTCACGATCGCGCTGGCCTGCGTGGTCTCGTTGATACCTATAGAAGTGGCAGACGACGAGACGGTGACGGTCGTGGTGACCGGTGGAGCGACGGTATCGGTGCCTTTGCACGCAGCCGCAAGGAGCAATACGGACAGAAATCCAAGCTTTCGCATTCGGGGACTACTCCTCGGGCAATTTTGAGGGTTCGAGAACTGTGGGTATAGCTACTACACGGGACACATTGGAAGGGTCGAACCCTTAGACCGCACCAAGGCTCGAACCAACGCTACCAAATGATGCACTTCCCGGCAACCTGAAAATAAGGAACTTTCCGCAAGTCGCGGGCATCCAGCGGCCATTGCAAAGAGACGATCCGCGCTCCAAGATGTTCCCGGACCAACGACCGAGAATTTTGCGAAGATGCGCAGAGCTATGATCGTTTTTGCCGGCCTTGTTTCTCTCGCCTGCTTCAGCGACGACATTGTTGGAAGCTCTACCGTTACAGGCAACTACACGCTCAGAACCATAAACGGGTCCCAGCTGCCCTACACGATCACCGGAAGCGGCACGAACAAAACCGAGATTGTCAGCGACGTCATGACGCTGTTCCAGGGATTCACATACTCGGAGTCGACCGTTTCGCGGATTACGCTCAACGCTCAGGCAGCGGACGAGACGAAGGTGCGGACGGGTGCCTATTCCCTGCTCGGAACGTCTTTCATTCTCTCCAGCAATGACGGCAGTCTGGAAAGGCGAGGCACGATCAGCGGAAACACGATGACGATCACCGAGGCCGGTAAAGTCTCGGTCCTGTCGAAATAGAACAGCGATGATCCGGTTGCTCGCGGCGATCGCACTGATGCAGCAGCCGGCTGTACCTCAACCGCCGGCGACCGCTTCGCAGAACCCATCGCCGATGCTGGAGGAAACGCGGGCACACGGCCGGCTCACAGCGAAAAAGCTCGACGGCGTGACGCGGTCGTTCTCAGGACCTGCGGGTAAGCCGGTCGACGTCTTTGTCCCCCGTAGCGCGCAAACGCTCGAGACAGTCGATCTGGTCGTGCATTTCCATGGCGTCGCGTGGCTCCCTGAACAGGCTGTCGCCGCACTCGACATTCCTGCGGTAGTGGCAGTCGTGAACCTCGGCGCCGGATCGAACGGCTACGACCGCTCTTTCAGCGATCCTGCCGCGTTCGATTCACTTCTTGCGGCCGTGCGTCGAAAAGTGTCGGCCGTTAACGGAAAGAGTGTGCGCATCGGAAGGTTGACGCTCGTCGGATTTTCCGCCGGGCACGGCGCAATTCGGGCGATCATTCGAGAGCCGAGGCATTTCGCGAGGGTTGACGCTATCCTGCTTCTCGACGGGATGCACACATCCTACGTCCCCGAAGGATCTCTTCTTTCAACCGGCGGCACACTCGACACGACCAACCTCGTCGCGTTCGCCAGCTTCGCGCGCGCAGCTATCAACGGCGAAAAGAGATTTGTCGTAACGCATTCAGAGATTTTTCCCGGCACGTTCGCCAGCACGACCGAGACTGCAGACTGGCTGCTGCGCACACTCGGTCTTCGCCAGACACCGGTTCTGACATGGGGTCACCGCGGCATGCAGCAGCTGAGCGAGGTCCGCTCAGGACGCTTTGAGGTCCTCGGATATGCAGGCAACTCCGGACCGGACCACATGGATCACCTGCACGCGATGCCGGAGCTGCTCGACCGCACGCTCTCGATGCCTTCCGACTCCGTTGCAAAACGCGCCGGGCCCGGAGGAAAACTGTCCATCACTTCATATTCTTCCGACAGGACAGGGAAAAACTTGCAAAAGCAACCTCGTTTCTCGCGACGAAAAAGCTCGAAGGCGGCGCCTTAAAAAGGCTTAGTCCGCTCTCGTCCAGATGAGAACGCTGCCACACCCGCTCATTCCGAACTGATATTCAATCGGCGCTCCGAGGCCGGCATAGACTTCAATTCCGGCGATCTCCTTCGGATGAACCCAGACATCCATGTCATCAGCGCTCACGCCGTGCAGCTGCCTGCCGTTCAGGTAGATGGCGGCCTGGCACCAGTCGCCAACATTGCCTCGAACCATCAGGTAGCGCTCATGTGTTTCGGGATCCATGTCAACGCGCACGCCTGACATCGAGCGAAAAAGCTCCGATGTAAGAACAGGGTTCTGTTTCGTGATGTCGGCGCTCGTGAGGTAACGCCCCATGCCTGAGCGTCTTCGATCCTGAAACTCCATCAGGTTCCGGACGTTGCTGTTGCGCGTCGCAGATATCCTGACGGTATCGAGCACCGCCCTCAACGTGGATAGCGCTACATGCACGAGTGGCGCTCCCTCTATGACATCGACGCGCCGTCGATCGGGATAGAAACCGAGGGCGCGGACGTCGAGCATACGCGTCCCGATGGGAGCATCGACAATCGTCCATTCGCCCTGGTCGTTGGTGCGCGTTTCCGCTCCTCCGCTTATGCTCACCTGCGCACCTGGCAGAGGTTTTCCCCCGGTTGTGAAAACCGTGCCGCTGAGGCGCCCTTCGCCTCTCCGCACGCGGCCCGGCGCCTGAGATGGTGAGCTTCCCGGCGCGATGTCCATCGATGCCCCGGTTCGGGCAGATCCAAGAAAGAGCTCGCGGCGGGCGACACCAATTGCCGGCACTTGAACTTCAATTCGGTCTGTGCTGTCTGCCCCGAGACTTGCGATCAAATTCATCGTGCCATCCTTCGGCACGTTACATATGGCGAACCAGCCGTTCTCGCCTGTCTTTGCCATCACTCGCGGTACACGGCTGCTCACACCGTTCGGCCTGAATGTGACCTCGAGCCATTCTCCCATCACCGTCGCACCGGCCGCCGGTGCGCCGCGCTCTGCATCGCGAACGAATCCGACGAGGACAGCGCCCAAATCTCTGGCGGCCGGCCGGCCTCCGCAGATAGCGGCGCGATATCTGGAGGCGGATGGGATCGCCAGATCGGCACGCACGGGTGCACGGCCCTCGACTATAACCTCGTGCAGCGGGGCGGCCATGCCGAGTGAGTCCAGCATGGGATGAAAAAATCCGAGCGTGAATCGGCCCGCCGGAACATCAGTCAGTGTGT
>JBDTNA010000189.1:0-6599 GCA_039933985.1 Gemmatimonadales bacterium
TGGGTCGAGCCGGGACAAACCCCGGAGTTCGACGAATACACAGTTGTGGTGAAGAGCAGGTGGACAAAGGCCGAGCATCCATTCGAGTGGCCATCAGCCGCGCATTTTTCGGGCGTGATCGGCGCATCTCACAAGACCGGCTACTCCATCTTCGCGATCGACACGCCTCCGACCCCGGGACTCGAGAATCTTTCCGAACAGGGCAAGCACACACCACTCGATGCTGAGATTCGCGCTGCAATCGCGGCGGGAAGCGCAGGCACTCTCTTTGAGTCGGGACCTCTCCGCAATTTTTCCGATTCGGTTATGACCACGGTGAAGGTGGACGATGCGTTTCCACTTGTTTCACTGGTGATGATGGTCGCGCCGTCCCCCGATTGGTTTACGGGAGTTCGCAACGTCGATCTTTCGGAGAACGGTGCGTGGGCCCAGTCGAAGACCCTGGATCTGGTTGCATACGATTCCGGCGGCGATGATGGAACCACCTATCTCGCGCCGGATAAGGATACGAATCCAAAAAAACCGACGTCCGAGGCAGCGACTCCACACTTCGTGATAAACGGCGCGGTTGTCCCGGTGGGCAGTGTGACCTTCATCAAGAAATAGCAAAAAAAAAACTCTCGCGTGCCATGTCGGCGCGCGAGGGTTCTAGCGCACTTTCGCCCTGAGCTCCGATATCCAGTTCGGCACTACCACCAGCTCGATCGCCGATGGTTGGGTCTCGATTGTCAACAGCCGCGTCCCGTCGGTCGATACATCGTATTCCTGAAGATAGGTTCCTTCGAACAACTGCTTTCGCGAAACAACACGCAGCGCCGGATCTCTCGCGAGCGTGGCAGACATCATCTTCTTCCGCTGCCAATAGAAGATCCGGTTTCCGTCTGGCGACCACACCGGCTTCGCGCCGCCGTCGACGGAAATCTGCACGAGGTCCGCATTGCCGGGATACGACCTCACGTACGCTTCCGTCCTGCCAGACTCGTCGGATTGGTACGCCATCCATTTTCCATCCGGTGAGAATCTTCCATTCGTCTCGATTGCCCTCGGCGATGCGACAAGCTCCCTCTCCGTGTGCGAAGGATCGAGACTGTATGTCCTGATATTGAACGTTCCATCGTAGATCGCGTTGAACACGACGCTGCTCTGGTCAGGAGACAGATCGATATTCCATGCGTTGTTCCTCGCCGACCCGATCTTGACCGGCCGGCTGCTTCCGTCGGCGTTTGTCCACCAGAATGCGGAGCGGCCGGCTTTGGTGGACACATACAGAATTCGTTTGCCATCCCGCGACCAGACAGGATTTCTCGTGCTTCCATCATCCGTAACTGGCGTGAGCGTTCCGGATGCGAAATCGAGAATCCACAGATCGACCTTCACTCCTGCATCGATTCCAAGCGCCGCGCGCTTTCCGTCAGGCGACAAGCGCGCGAAGCGATAGTCGCGCAGACCGCTAAGCGCCGGAACTGATTCGCCCTTCTGATTCACCCACACCAGGCGCCTGCTCGGGCCGCCTCTCGCATACACTAGCGCTCCGGAAGGAGAGAGGAAGACTTCGCCGATTCCCGCTCCGCCAGCCGATTCACGCATTCGAACTGAATCCTGAAGCTGCCTCGCCTCGCCCTTCACGCTGAGAGTTCCGGCGTCGAACGGAACGGCCATGAGCGTTCCATTCGAGCCCATGTAAATCAGCTGGCCATCCAGCACACCCACGACCTGCAGTCCGGCAATGCCCAGCTTCTTCACTTTTCCATCACCGAGTGAAGTCGCGGCGAGCTGCGTTTTATCGATATCACCATACCATATGATGAAGAGGACGGTCTTTCCGTCCGCGAGCACAACAGGGTACTGGTGGCTGAGCTGCTTGTCAGCCGTATCGACTTTCGTGAGCTCCGTGATTTCGCCGCCGGTTGCCTTGACATGCATGATGCCGCGACCGAGCTCCATTCCACCGGAGCCCGCGACGACGTCGCCGGACGATGACCAGGCAACTCCGCCGTAATCGAAGACATCACCCAGCGTGACTGGCGCGCCTCCATCGACAGGCACCTTCATGATCTTGCGCCTTCCCTGGACGTACGCGATCCACTTTCCATCTGGAGAAAAGACGGGGCCGGCAGCCCTCGCAGTGCCGGCTATCTGTTGCGATGTCAGCTCATCGAGTTTTCGCACGTACAAAACGTTGACCTGATTCTCGTCGCGCCCGACGAAGACAACCGATCTTGCGTCCGGTGAAAGCGACGCTGTTCCCGTGGCCTGTTCCGCTACCGCCGGGATCTCGATGCGATACGGAAACGCATCTTCGGGAGTCGACGATTTCATCGCAAGCAAAGCGACCGCTGCACCGAGCGCGACGACGCCGGCGCCAAGTCCGAGTACGAGCGGATCGCGCGCACGCTCGCGAGCGCCGAGAGTTGCCACAGTTTGCGATCCGCTCGCACTCGCGTTCGCAAGTGCCGCAGCAAACTCCGCTGCCGTTGCAAACCTGTCCGCAGGGAGCTTTGCGAGCGCAGTCATCACTGCGTTCTCGACGTTCGGCGGAACGGTGTTGCGGATCGTGCTCAACGGGACGGGCCGCTCCGTCATTACTTTCGCGACGATCGCCTGAACGCTGTGCCCTGAGAACGGTGGCTCGCCGGCGAGCATCTCGTAGGCAACGGCGCCGAGTGAGTAGATGTCGCTGCGGGGCCCGATGGTGCGCTCGCCCATCGCCTGCTCGGGTGACATGTATTGCGGTGTGCCGAGCGACAGTCCTGTCTGCGTCATCCGCGCGCCGCCTGCGTGTTGCACAGCCAGCGCAATTCCGAAATCCGCCACGAGCGCATGGTTGCCGCGAAGCAAAATGTTCTCGGGCTTGATGTCGCGATGGACGATTCCCAGCTCGTGCGCCGCGCTTAGTGCATCGGCGATCTCGCTTGCAATGGAGACCGCGGCATTGATCGGCAGTTGTTCCTCACGTTCGAGGCGATCGCGCAGCGACTCGCCCGTCACATACGGCATGACGTAGTAGAGAAGTCCGTTCGCTTCGCCGCTGTCGAGCAGCGGCAGAATGTGAGGGTGCTGAAGCCGCGCGGTCGTCCTGATCTCGGCCAGGAAGCGCTCGCTTCCAAGTGCAGCGCCGAGATCGGGGTGAAGGACCTTTATCGCGACATCGCGATCGTGTTTCAGGTCCTTCGCAAGGAAAACAGTGGCCATGCCGCCTGACCCCAGCTCGCGCTGGATATCATACCGCCCCGCGAGTGCTTCGCTCAGACGACTTGCCTCGGCGCCCACTTTTACCCCGGTTTGAGGATCGGGCTAATCTATAGTAGCGGGACCCCTTGTCACGCCGGTGAGACCGCAGTCTGATGATTTGACGCGCGTTCTCGCCTTAGATCATGAGGCAAGAAATTCAAGAGCCTTTGGGACGAAGGCCGCGTAGAACTGGAAAACCCCGCCATGTCCGGCATCGGGGTAGATAATGAGCTCGCTGTTCGGAAGACGCCGCGCCAGGTCGTAGGAGTTTTTAGTGGGAACCATGCGATCATTGTCGCCGTTTGCGACAAGCACAGGTTGGTGAATCCGTGAGAGATCGGCAGGTGCTTTCAAGCCCCAGTTGCGCAGGGCCTTCAACTGCGCAAGCAACACGCTCACTCCAGCTTCCTTATCACGGTTGTCAGCGCGTTCCTTCAGTCGCGCGAGAAAATCTTTGCCAGCGCTGATCCCGCCTGGTGTCCGGGTAAAGAACAGAAATTGTTTCGGATCCTGGCCGGTGAGAAAGCCCCGAAGAATATCGAAATACGTGACACGAGCGACGGAACTGATGCCTTCACCGCCGGCGGGGCCTGTCCCGGCGATGATCATCTTTCGTACAAGCCGCGGCTCCATCAGGACGATTTCCTGCGCGATCATCCCGCCCATCGAAAACCCGAACAGGTCGACCTGTTCGAAACCCAACGCCTTGATGAAAGTGATTGCGTCCCGGGCCATCTGCTCCATCGAGCTCGCCGGTTTGCCACTCGACGCTCCGATGCCGCGATTGTCGAAAGTGATCACGTGGTGCTTCATCGCGAAGCCGTCAACGACGCGCGGGTCCCAATTGTCCAGGACGGCGGCCAGGTGAACGAGAAACACCACCGGCGTGCCCGGATTGCTTGCCCCGAGCTCGCGGTACGCGAACTCCACTCCGTCTGCTTTGATCGTCTGCGTTGGCACGTTCTGCCAAGTGACGTTGGCGTTTTGCGTTGCACTCATGGTGCTCTCCTCTCGCGGGTGAGCTAACGATGTGATCGGTGTCTCGTCGCGCTCACTTCAGCGATACGACGACCTTGCCTTTTGCGCGTCCACTTTCGACGTAAGCCATCGCTTCCTTCGTTGATGCGAACGGGAAGACTCGATCCATGACTGGGCGAATAATTCCCCTGTCAATGAGAGCAGTGATCTCGGTCAACTGTTCGCCGCTCGCTCTCATAAGGAGAAATGAATAGGTGGCATGGTGGCGCTTCGCTTTCGCTCTGATCCCGCGGCTCAAGACGCTCATGACCGTTCTCAAGAACCACGACGCGCCGATGCTTCGCGCAAACGCCGCATCGGGTGGGCCTGAAATAGAAATGAGCTGTCCACCGGGCTTGAGCACTCGCAGAGATTTCTCGAGCGTCGCCTTGTCCAGGCTATTCACGACAACGTCGTAGTCACGGAGCACGTCTGCGAAGTCCTCCTTCTTGTAATCGATCACGATGCCTGCGCCGAGGCTCTTGACTAGATCTAGGTTGGCCGCGCTCGTCGTCGTTGCTACTATCGCGCCGAGGTGCTTTGCCAACTGAATGGCAAAGGTGCCCACACCACCGGATCCCGCGTGGACAAGAACTTTTTGGCCTTTCTCGAGATGCGCTCGTTCAATCAGCACTTGCCAGGCGGCCAAGCCAACCAGTGGGATCGAAGCGGCTTCGTCCATCGTGAGTGCCTTCGGCTTACTCGCGACGTCATCTTCTTTTATCGCAATGAATTCCGCGAATGAACCGATTCGCCCGTCGGCCGGACGCGCATAAACCTCATCGCCTGGTTTGAATCGCTGCACTCGAGCTCCGACGCGGACAACGACTCCCGCCACGTCATGACCCAGAATGATCGGCAAGCGATACGGCAGAATGCGCTTGAACTCGCCGGTCCTGATTTTGGAATCGAGAAGGTTTACGCCAGCGGCGTGGACCTGCACCAGGACGTCATTGTCGCGCACGTCCGGCTCGGGCATTTCTCGAAGGCGCACAGCATCGGCGTTTCCATAGCGATCCAGGACGAAGGCCTTCATAGACGCGCGCATCACATTTGGGTGCGGACTTTGAGGCTGCAATAGGTAAGGATGACATTAGTCCTCGGTCTTCGTAAGGTGGTTGAGCCTCGGCTGGTTTGGATTCTCCCGCCATTTGCGAGTGATCCCCGTCAACCTCGGCGCGACAATCTCGATTTCGAGATCGACGAGAGAACATGAGAATGCCTCCGAGTCAGCAAACCCTTTTGCCAATGACCATGTCTATCAGGGTATACGCACAACAGGTATACCCGTTGACAATATATACACCGTGGATATAGTAGGTCTATGACATACTCCACTTCTGACATCTCCGCGCTCCTTCCGCTCCCGCCGGCGACCTTCCACATCCTCGTCGCTCTGGCGAGGGAAGATCGCCACGGTTACGCCATCATCCTCGACGTGGAACAACGCACCGGCGGAGAGCTGCGGCTCAGCGCCGGAACACTGTACCGCTCGATCCAGCGAATGCTCGAGCAGAACCTGATTCGCGAAACACGCGACAGGCCGGCGCCGGAGCTCGACGACGAGCGGCGCCGCTACTATCGCATCACCACGTTCGGCACTGCAGTCGCGGGAGCCGAAGCGAAGCGGATGTCCGATCTCGTAAGAATGGCACGCGCGCAGGGGCTCATCCCGGCCAGGGCATGATTCGTCTCTACGCTGCGCTGCTGCATCTCTATCCAGCTTCATTCCGCGCAGAATACGGAAAGGAGATGCGATCGATCCTCACTGTGCGTCTCACGGAAACGCCGGGCTCTCTCTCCAGACTCAAGCTATGGATCGAGACGATCGCCGACATCGTCTTCAACGCGGCGGCAGTTCACTGGGATATCCTTCGTCAGGATCTCCGCTATACGTCGAGAACACTCGTCCGTTCGCCCGGCCTTGCTCTCACCGCAATCATCGTCACGGCATTGGGCATTGGTGCCAACACCGCCGCGTTTTCCGTCGCCGACTTCGTGCTGCTTCGCGCGCTTCCGTACGCCGATGCCGATCGGCTGGTGAAGCTCTGGCAGGCTCACGGCGGAGTCCGGCGGGCAGGAAACCAGGTTTCCGCTCCGGTTTTCGCCGAGTGGAGAAAATCGAGCAAGTCATTTTCGGCGATGGGCGCGTACTACAACAACGCCGTCAACCTCGTTGGGCAAGGTGACCCGCAGCGCATCGAGAGCAGCGTCGTCACCACAGACCTTCTCAACGTGATCGGGGTGCGACCGATACTGGGGCGGCTGTTCAATACGGCTGAGGAGCTCGAGGGAAGTACCGGACCTGTCGTCATCAGTCACGAGGTGTGGCAGGAGCAGCTCGGAGGCGA
>JBDTNA010000190.1:0-6577 GCA_039933985.1 Gemmatimonadales bacterium
ATCCCTGCCAGCGTCAGCTCCAGGCACAGGCATTCTTCATAGGTCGATTCGAGCAATCCTGGACCGAGAAGACGATGAACTTCAATCGCCGCTCCAATGATGCGATGTGTGAGCGGGTCGTGTTCGTACGTTCTGTCAATTCGGTCACCCGTATTCACTCCAGCTACTTTGGCGATGCTCGCGCTGAAGAAGTCGTCGTTCTGTCTCTGGCGTGACCGGAACACCCCCATTCCGGTGATTCTTCACCGGTCTCGCTGGTCTCACCAGCCTTGTGACTCGAGGCAGCAGAAGCTGCCGGCCCAGAAAGGAGTACTGCACTCGTCATTCCGATTGTTTGCCGCGCCTCTCGAGCCGCGATAACTTGAGCCATGGAATCGCGGACGTTGCAGCTGGTGATTCAGTACGACGGATCGCAATTTCTTGGGTGGCAGAGACAGCTGAACGCGAGGACAGTCCAGGGAGTGCTCGAGGACGCGATGGAGCGCCTGTGCGGGACCCGTATCACCGTCCTCGGCGCAGGCAGGACGGACGCGGGAGTGCATGCGCTAGGCCAGGCCGCCGGCGTTCACGTTCCCCTTCGCTGGACTCCAGTCGAAATGAAGCGCGCTCTCAACGCAGTGCTTCCGCACGACGTCCGGATCTCGACGTCCTTCCTGATGCGCGATGATTTCCACGCCAGATACCGCGCGCTCGCGCGCTCTTACAGATATCTGGTGGGAACGGACGAAGACGCCGAGAGCCCATTCAGGCGCAATCGGGAGCTCGCCTGGAAGCGACCCGTCGACCGCGTCCTCCTCGATGCCGCCGCAGCGCTGATCGTGGGAGACCACTGCTTTCGGGGATTTGCGGTCAAAGGCACCGCACCCGAGACCGATAATCATCATTGCATCGTTATGCGGTCGTCGTGGGTCGAAAGAAGCGGCGGTCTGGCGTTCGAAATCACCGCAAACCGTTTTCTGCATCACATGGTGCGGTTTCTCGTAGGCACGATGCTGGATATTGCTTCTGGAAGGAAGGAGATCGATCTGATCCCGAAGCTCCTCGAATCGAGTGATAACAGCATGGTCTCGCCGCCCGCTCCGGCGCACGGCTTGTATCTCGAAAAGGTAGAATACCCAACGGAACTTTATTTGGTAAATGCATGAACATCTTTGTTGAAAGCGTCACAATCGAAGAGATCAGGCGAGCTGTCGCTGCCGGGTTTGCGGACGGCGTGGTTCTCGCCGACGCCAGCTTTGCCGGGAGCGAATCGCCGGAAGGTCGTGAGCTCATCGAGATCATCGCGCAGGAATTCGCGATACCAGTGTGCGTCGAAGTCGCGGCGATTGACGCTTCCGACATGTACCGGCAGGCACGCGAACTCGCGAAGATATCGGACCATATCATCGTCCAGCTTCCTCTTGTCGAAGACGCCATTGCGCCGATGCACCGGTTAAGCCTCGAGGGTGTCGGCATCTGCGCGAATTTCGTTTTCAACGGAGCTCAGGCTGTTCTCGCGGCCAAGGCTGGCGCATCGATGGTTCGGATTTCGCTGCACGACCTCGAGGCGCAGGGCCAGACGAGCGCCGACGCAGTCACGGAAGTCCGCTCTGTTCTCGAAGCTGGCGAATGCGAGTGTGACGTGATGGTCGCGTCACCAACCACGACGACGCAGTTCACCGAGTGTGTCTCCGCAGGTGCGCAGATCATTTCCATTCGCCCCGACGTATTGCATTCCCTTCTTCTTCATCCATTGACAGACCGCGGCATCGATCGCTTTCTCAACAACCTGAGCAAGCGGCCGAAGCAGACCTATTGATATAGATGAAAGCAAATCTCCTTCTTGCAGCACTCACGGCGACGACGGTCGCATGCAGCGGCGACAACCTTCCAGCAGCGCAGGCGCGCCAGGTTGCCGACGATGCAGGCGCACAGATCTCGTCACAGCGCCGGACGGCTATAACGTCGGCTGTCGCCAGAGTCGCTCCGTCGGTCGTTACCGTTCAGACAGAAGTCGTCGAAGCGGTTCCTGCCGATTTTTATGAACAGTTCTTCGGCGGCCGGTCAGGACGCCGTTCATCTGCCGGACTTGGATCTGGTTTCATCGTGCGTTCGGACGGCGTAATCGTAACGAACGCTCACGTTGTCGCGGGTGCGACGAAGATCTCCGTTGCGATGCGCGACGGAACTACATTTCAGGCAAAGCTTCTCGGCGCAGATGAGACAAACGATCTCGCTGTGATCAAGATCGATGGAAAGAATCTTCCCGTTGCACCCCTCGGTAACTCGGCGAACCTGCTGATCGGTGAATGGGCGATTGCGATCGGAAGTCCGTTCGGATTTCTTCTAGCTAACAGTGAGCCCAGTGTCACCGCCGGCGTTGTCAGCGGAACTGGAAGGAATCTCGCGGCAGAGAGCAACGGCGCTGGTGTCTACGTCGACATGATCCAGACCGACGCATCGATCAATCCGGGAAACTCCGGCGGCCCGCTCGTCAACGCCCTTGGCGAAGTGATCGGAGTGAACAGCTCGATCTATTCACCGAGTGGTGGGTCGATCGGACTTGGTTTCGCCATCCCGATCAACCGTGCGCAGCGCGTGACTGAAGATCTGCTCGCTCACGGTGTCATCCGCCGTCCGTGGGTCGGTATCAAACTGCAAACTCCGGCGCCGGGAGCGTCCGTCATTCAGGCTCGCGGCGTCGTCGTCAGCGCCGTCGTGCCCGGATCACCGGCGGCGCTCGCGGGAATTCAACGCGGTGACGTGCTCGTTCAATCGAGAGACCGAGCCGTTCACAGCCCGTACGACTGGGAAGCGGAGCGGCTCGAGCTTCGCGTCGGAGAGGACATACCGCTAATGATCCGTCGCGGCAGTCAGGAGATGAAAGTCAGCGTGAAGGTTGCGGATCTCCCTGAAGTGAATGCGCCGAAGGTCACTGTGCTCCGCGAAATTCAGCTTGTGTCACTGACCCCTGCGATCCGCGCAGAGAGAAATATCCGCCGCGCCAACGGCGCTCTCGTTCAAACCGTTTCGCAGCGCGTCGCGGATCAGCTCGGAATTCAGGCCGGCGATGTGATTCTTCAAATCAACCGCGTCCCTGTCGCTGACGCCGAGTCAGCGGCGAGAGCGCTCGACTACTATGCCGGCAAAGGCGGAATCGTCATGTACATCGAGCGGCAGGGGCAGGTTTACACCACCGAATTCGTGATTCAGTAGTGCACGACACATGGTCCTCGCCGCTTGGCGGCCGTTACGCATCACGCGCAATGCTCGAGCTGTGGTCGGATCGTACGCGATACGGGCTATGGCGACGGCTGTGGCTCGCGCTCGCTGAAGCCGAGCGTGAGCTGGGTGCGCAGATTCCGGCTGAAGCGATTGAACAGATGCGCGAGCATCTCGACTCGATCGACTTCGACGTGGTCGCAGCATATGAGCGGCGCTTTCGCCACGACGTGATGGCTCACGTCCACGCATTTGGTGACGTCGCTCCCGCGGCAAAACCATATATCCACCTCGGCGCGACAAGCGCGTACGTCACCGACAACGCGGATCTGATACTGATGCGCCGCGGGCTCGAGCTGCTTTCCGGGCGCATCATCGGTGTTATCCGCGCTCTCGCCGCGTTCGCCCGACAATGGCGCGACGAACCGACACTCGGCTACACGCACCTTCAGCCGGCGCAACTGACGACGGTCGGAAAACGCGCAACTCTGTGGATGCAGGATCTCGTGCTCGACCTGCAGGACATCGAGCACAGGAGGGCAACGCTTCCATTCCGCGGCGTCAAAGGAACGACCGGCACGCAGGCGACGTTTCTCGAGCTGTTCCAGGGCGATCACTCCAAAGTGCGAAAGCTGGACGCGCTCGTTACGGCGCGAATGGATTTTTCTTCCGCCCTCCCGGTGACAGGGCAGACCTACACGCGTAAGCTCGATGCGGGCGTGCTGTCAGCGGTTGCCGGTGTCGCCGCGAGCGCGGCGAAGTTCGCAAGCGACATTCGCATGCTTCAGTCTTTCGGTGAGATCGAAGAGCCGTTCGAGCGCGAACAGGTCGGGTCATCCGCGATGGCGTACAAACGAAATCCGATGCGGTCCGAGAGGATCAATGCACTTTCGCGATTCGTGCTGTCGCTCGAGGGGAACGCAAACCAGACCCACAGCGTTCAGTATTTCGAGCGTACTCTCGACGACAGTGCCAACCGGCGACTCTCCATTCCGGAAGCGTTTCTGGCGACGGATGCGATCCTGCTTCTCATGTCGAACATCGGTGGAGGACTGGAGGTGCATCCTTCGCGGATTCGCCAGCGCGTGAATGCAGAGCTGCCGTTCATGGCGACCGAGAAGATCATCGTCGAAGTTGTGAATGCCGGTGGCGACAGGCAAGCGGCGCACGAGGTGATCCGGCGTCACTCGATTGCGGCGGCAACGGCGATGAAAGACGGAGCGCCCGAAAACGATCTGTTGAAGAGACTTGCGTCCGATCCTGAAATGCGACTCTCCGAAACGTCTCTGGCGGTGGCCGCTGATCCGTCACGATATGTCGGCCGCGCTCCGCAACAGGTCGACGAGTTCCTCGAGGAAGTCGTCGGGCCGCTTCTTGCCGGGGCACCGGCTGCTCCAGCAGAAGAGGAGATCCGCGTCTGATGCCGCTTTCGCGGACTGACCTGCCCCTCCGTCTCCTCCGCAGGGGCAAGGTCCGCGACGTTTACGAGGTCGATCCGGAAACTGTTCTGCTCGTGGCGACGGATCGAGTCAGCGCGTTCGATGTCGTGATGGCCGAGGCGATTCCGCACAAGGGTGCTGTCCTGACGCAGATCACGGCGTGGTGGCTCGAGCAGCTGGAACCGGGCGTAGAGCATCACATGTTGAGCGCAAGAATCCGCGACATAGTCGATCGCGTCCCGGCGCTCGAGCCTTACCACGATGAGCTCGACGGACGAGCAATGCTCTGCCGCCGCGCCGAGGTGTTTCCGATTGAATGCGTGATCCGCGGCTACATCTCCGGTTCAGCATGGAAGGAATACTCGGCGAGCGGCACTCTTGCTGGCGAAAAGCTTCCGGCCAGGCTCACTGAATCGATGCGGCTTCCCGATCCGATTTTCAGTCCGGCTACCAAAGCGGAAGAAGGACATGACGAGAACATCACTATCTCCCGGATGGCCGCTGAGGTTGGCGCCGATCAGGCCGAGGAGCTGGAGCGGCTGACGCGGTTCGTATACGGATTCGGCAGCGAGATTGCCGCCGATAGGGGCATCATCATCGCCGATACGAAGCTCGAATTCGGGTACCTCGAACGCCCGGGTGCGAGAGACGAATTCGACCCTTCGCGTGTTATATTAGTGGACGAAGTGCTGACTCCGGATAGCTCTCGTTTCTGGCCCGCCGATCGATACCTGCCTGGCCGTCCACAGCCAAGCTTCGACAAGCAGCCGCTGCGCGATTATCTCGACGGAGAGCGGCGCATGGGGCGATGGAATGGCGAAAGCCCGCCTCCACCGCTTCCGCCCGAAGTGATCGAGGCGACAAGCGAACGCTATCTGGAGATTTTCCGCCGCCTGACCAAGGCACCGCTCGACACCGGAGACAAGATTTGAACTTCGCTCGCGAAGGGTTTCCATTCATCGGCATCGCTTCGGCGCTGGCCGTTGCGGCATTCGCATTTGCGCTCGCTCGCCGATCGTGGACGCTCTGGCTGCTCGCACTCGTTCTCACCGTGCTCGCGCTGTGGGTCGCGTATTTCTTCCGCGATCCCGAAAGAACCGGCGAGCGCAGCTCTCATATCGTCGTCGCACCCGCCGACGGCAAGCTGATCATGATAACCGAGGTGGACGAGCCGACCTTCGTTGAAGGACGGGCAATTCGACTGTCGATATTCATGAATGTCTTCAACGTGCACGTGAATCGGTATCCAGTTGACGGTGTCGTGAAACACGTTCACTACAACAAGGGAAAGTTTCTCAACGCGGCGGCCGAGAAATCGAGTCTCGAGAATGAGCAGAGCTCGGTCGGAATAGAATCCGGTCCATATCGCATTCTCATGCGGCAGATCGCCGGTCTGATAGCCCGAAGAATCGTCACGTACTCGAAGGTTGGGGATCAGGCGAAGCAGGGCGAGCGGATGGGTATCATCCGGTTCGGGTCCCGCGTCGATGTCTTCATCCCGACAGATGCCAAGCTTCGCGTTCAGCTTGGCGCCACGACTGTCGCGGGCGTGACTGTCCTTGCGGAGCTGCCGCAGCGATGAGTACCTCGGACGCCAGGGACGACTCACGCGACGTAGAGTCGCAGCGCAGAATGCGGCGCGCAGTCGTCATTCTTCCAAGCGGACTCACACTCGCGAATCTTTTTTGCGGCGTGTTCGCAATCATCTCGGCATCGCGCGGTCAGTTTGATTTCGCGGGTTTGCTGATTGTCCTCGGCGGTGTTGCTGACGCACTCGACGGTCGAGTGGCGCGAGCGACAGGAAGCGGATCGCGATTTGGATCGGAGCTCGATTCGCTGGTCGACGTGATCACGTTTGGCCTGGCGCCGGCGATGATCATGTACTTCGCGATTCTCAACCAGGGTAATTGGGAGTGGCTGATTCCCTTCCTTTATGT
>JBDTNA010000191.1:0-6559 GCA_039933985.1 Gemmatimonadales bacterium
AACGAGATCGTGATTCCGCCTGCGCCTCGTCTTGGCAATGATGTCGTGATCGCGAAGAATGTCGCGAAAGCGTACGGCGACAAGGTGTTGTTCGATGATCTGTCGTTCTCGCTGCCGCGTGGTGGAATTGTCGGAGTGATCGGGCCGAACGGTGCGGGTAAGACGACGCTGTTCAGGATGATCGTCGGAGAGGAGAAGGCCGATTCAGGATCGCTGAAGGTTGGTGAGACCGTTCAGCTCGCGTATGTGGATCAAGGCCGTGTGCTCGATTCGGAGAAGACTGTCTACGACGAAGTATCCGGCGGATCTGATGTGATTCAAGTTGGGAAGCGGGAGGTCAATGCGCGCGGGTACCTGTCGAGCTTCAACTTCAAGGGCGCTGATCAGCAGAAGCAAGTTTCGAAGCTGTCAGGTGGTGAGCGGAACCGACTGCATCTCGCGAAGCTGTTGAAATCTGGTGGGAACTTGTTGCTTTTGGACGAGCCTACTAATGACCTCGACGTCGATACGCTGCGTGCGCTTGAAGATGCTTTGCTGGATTTCTCGGGATGTGCTGTTGTGATTTCGCATGATAGATGGTTTCTGGACCGTATTGCGACGCACATTCTGGCGTTTGAAGGGGAGTCGGAGGTCGTGTGGTTCGAGGGGAATTACCAGGCGTACATCGAGGATCTGAAGAAGCGGAAGGGTGCTGATGCGGATCAGCCGCACAGGATTAAGTACAAGGCGTTGGTGAGGGGTTAGATCTGCGGGCTCGCCAAGGTAATAGGACCCGCAACTATTCAATTCTCTGCAGCAAATTATTGCGATCTAATTCGAGGCCGAGATCAACGAAGAAGCGTGGGCCACGCTTAACAGTGACACGTCATGCGCGTTCGATAAGCCGAGCACCGGACGAATTGCCGTGAAAGTGATCAACCACCTCGGCGACGAGGTGATAAGGTTTTCAAGACCGGGGAAACGCCGTAGTTGCAGAAAACGAGTGGACGGCGTCCGCAACCGGTTGTACATTATTTTGTACATATTGCGATCTGAGGAATGCATGCAAAACGGTCGGCCCAGCCAGGACATTCGCCCCCTTTCTGAATTCCGCGCGAGCGTCGCGACCTTCGTCGAGCAGGTGCAGACCACTCAGCGTCCGCTTGTGCTGACCCAGCACGGCCGGAGCGCTGCCATTCTGATTGCCGTGGATGCGTACGAAGCACTTGTAGAGAGAGCCGAACTTGCAGAGGATGTGCAGACGGCCGAGGCGCAGGTCGCCGCCGGCGAGGCAATTGCACACGGGAAGGCCCTGTCTCGTGTTGTCTCCCGGCTCCGACTGCCGGCAACTCGACGCAAACGCAGCGCCTGATCAAGTCAGATTTCTGACACACGTTCATGCGCGTCATCTGGTCTCCGCTGGCGCTGGAGCGCGTCGAGTCGATTGCGCGGACTATTGCGAGCGGCCGGCCTGAAGCCGCGGAAAAATGGGTGCGAATGGTCTTTGCGCGCGTGGCGCAACTAACTCGCTATCCTAAATCCGGCCCAATGGTTCCAGAACTCACGAGGCCGGAGGTCCGGCAGCTGGCGTATCCACCCTATCGCATCGTTTACAAGGTGGAGGCGAACCGGGTAGTCATACTTACCATTCGGCACGATCGTGAACAACTCGACCCCGAAGAAGTACGTGCGCGCGAATAAGTGTGACGAGGTGATGGAGACGTTCAGACCGACATGACCGCGTTTCGCATTGCTGACACTTTCACTGACAGTGATGGCGTGCGACGACGAAATCATCCCGCTGCAGGAGCGCATCGAGGCGGCCACCGATCCGTCAGAACTTGACGAGGTCTATCAGTCAGAGCGGCATTTGCTCTATGTAGCTTGTACTCGCGCTCGTGATCACCTGATGGTGAGTGCCACCCAGCCGGAATCGGAGTTCCTGAGAGACTTAGCGACTATCTGAGCATCTCCAGGCACGAATCTACTGTAATTTTAGCGATGCACTTTCGGAGATAAGGCGTGCGTAACGTGTTCCTGCTGTACATGCCCCTGGGGAACGCTGAGGCGATGGCTCACTATCAGGACACGATCAAGAATCGTATTCCGATGAGCCGTATCTCACGGTTTGTCTCGAGCAACTTAAGGAGCCAACTCACCTCAATATTCGGATCGGCACCGATTGCCGTGTGGGGATCGCAGGCAGGAGAGCGTAACCGAGAAAAGTTCGAGCGGATGTCCGCAGGCGACGATGTCCTCATAGTCGAGGGCGATTCGATCAAGCTGATCGGCAAGGTCGCCGCGAAAGTCGAGTCAGTAGAGCTCTCACAGGAATTGTGGAAGCCGCTCTCGAATCGAGCAGGGACTACCTGGCAGCTCGTCTACTTCATCGCGAACCCACGCGAGCTCGACGTTCCGTTCAAAGAGTTCTGCCGGCTGTTTGGTTATCAAGAACACTTCCAACTTCGCGGGTTCACCACGGTCTCCCCGGTGCGCCTGGAATCATTCTACGCGCATTACGACGATCTATACTCGGTGCTCGTCAGGATCCAGCAGAAGTTGCCGATTCATGAGCGCCCGGCGGAAACCCCGATCGCCGCTTCAGCCGATATCGTCGAGGTTACTCACGAGGAAATCGATGAGGTCCTCAAGACCGAGATATCAGATCATGTGCGAATGCAGTGGAAGCTTGCCCGTCTCGGTATCAAAGCAGGCGAACGTGTCTGGGTGCCGGCCGGTGACCAGACAAGATTGCGCCAGGCATACCAGTTCGACGAATTCGACCCGCAGTTCTCATCTGGAATCGATCTTCCGCATTCCTACATCGAGAACATAGATGTCGTCTGGAAGCAGGAGTTCAGGATTGGAGCAGCGTATGAGATCGAGAATTCGACGTCCATATACTCCGGCTTGCTGCGATTCGCAGATCTGAACATCGTCGCGCCAAACACGTTGTATCCGATGTTCGTTGTAGCTCCGCGGAATCGAAAGAACAGGCTTCGTGAGCAATTGCGACGTCCGACCTTCAAGAAACTCCAGTTGGACAAGAAGGTGTTGTTCCTTCCTTACGAGACGATCGACGAGATCGACACCTTTTTTGAGAGCGCGACCAAGGGAGTCAGCGTCGATCTCATATTGGGAAAAGCAGAGTCAGTAGTGTAAGCGTGACGATATCCGCCGACTCACATGACCTTGGCCGCTTCATCGAAGCGCAGGAACCCGTCTACGATCACGTGATAGCTGAAATTCGAGACGGCAGAAAACGCACTCACTGGATGTGGTTCGTGTTTCCGCAGCTCGCAGGACTTGGGAACAGCTCGATGGCTGCGCGCTATGCGATACGAGACCCTGGAGAACCGCGAGACTATCTGGAGCACCCCATTCTGGGATCGCGACTGATCGAATGTGCCGAGGCTGCTCTCGCCGTGGAGGGCAGATCAGCCATGGAGATATTCGGTACGCCCGATGACCTGAAGCTGCGTTCGTGTGCGACGCTGTTCGCGCAGGTTTCGGCTCCTGACTCCGTATTCCATCGAATTCTCGATAAATACTATAGTGGTGAACCGGATCGTCGGACGCTGCAACTCCTGGGTCAACACTCAGAATGAGCCCGCTGATTACCCTTCCCAGTATCGATTCAGATGACATGGCCGCAGAACATCGGCGGGAGCTCGACATCGATCGCAACACTGCTCGAATTCTTGGCACGTCGGCAGTGGATGCAATTCAACGAGGCTATTACACCACCGAATCGGGGAAGCGCGTCGACTGGCGTGATGCTATCGAAACTGCGCGGCGTCTGAAAAGGAGCATTCCTCCTGATCATGAGATTCCTGTTTCAAGCCGAGGTCAGCACTCTGAGACAAGGGTGCAGGTCACCAACCAGACGACTCTCGGTGCGGCCCGTAGGCTCATGGCAGAAGGACACAAACCGCTTGCGCTCAATTTCGCAAACGGAATTCATCCAGGCGGTGGCTTTCTCAATGGTGCTCGCGCGCAGGAGGAAAGTCTCTGCCGGTCGAGCGGACTCTTCGCAACGTTGCTCGGTGACCCGATGTACGAGGCTCACATGCGAAGGCCAGAACCTGATTCGACGGACTGGGCGATCCTGTCGCCGAGGGTTCCGGTTTTCCGAACCGATGGTGGAGTCAGCCTCGAATCGTTGTGGCTGCTCGATTTCATCACGTCTGCCGCTCCCGTCGCAACACGTATCGGACAGCCGAGGTCCGCCGACCTACTGCGAAAGCGAATTCACCGCGTGTTTGAGATCGCTCGTGCGTATGAGTACGACACGCTGCTATTGGGGGCTTGGGGTTGTGGCGCTTTTGGCAACGATACGCAGCAAACAGCAATCGATTTCAGAAACCTACTAAGTGGCGAATTTTCAGGCACGTTTGCCAACGTTACATTTGCGATTACTGACTGGTCACGCGATCGGTTGTTTCTTGGGCCGTTCCGCGATGTGTTCGAGAAACAATAGTGGTCGATACCTATTGCTGTAAATCTCGAAACTTCCTTGACTGCCGCGCCTGCAAGCAGGGACAATGGCGTGTCAGACTGCTGTGTTTGCACGAAAGGTTGTCGTCGACATAAAAGGGGCGGAGACCAGTCGTCAGAAAGCTGAGCTGTAGAGATGCGTAAAGCCCGTCGACTTCGCGGTTGCCTCACAGCTGGTGGAATCGTCGCGATTGTCTGCCTGCTGATCTACATCTTCTTCCCGGTCCTTCGGCATCCGGTCCTCTTCGCGCATCTCATTACGTCACCTTCACCTTCGGTTGTGATGATCCCGGTGATGAACGTGAAGAAGCGAGAGATACTCAACTCGTGGGGCATGCCGCGAAGCGGAGGAAGATCACACCAGGGCGTTGACATCTTTGCGCAACGCGGCACTCCGGTTCTGAGCGCGACCGAAGGGATCGTCATCCGCGTTGGAGCCAATGAACTCGGCGGGCGCGTGATCAACGTTCTCGGACCAGGGAGACAGGTACACTACTACGCGCATCTCGATCGATACGGCGCCTTCAAGGAAGGAGACGCTGTCGTTCCCGGCCAGATACTCGGATACGTTGGCAATTCAGGCAACGCGTGGAACACTCCGCCGCATCTTCATTACGGAGTGTACCGGCCGACCGGCGGGGCAGTGAACCCTTGGCCGCTGCTGAAATAAGCTCATACAACTTAGAGCATACAGCTAACGCTAGCATCCAGCGACTACAAGCTCGTAGTTCGTAGTCACTAGCCTTAGCTATATTCTATAAGCTGTAAGAATTGGGAACGAGACGAAAAGAACCAAACTACGACCCGCTGTGCTCAGCGGAGGAATGATTGCACCAAGAGTGCAAATGGTGAGCACTGTGGGTTAGATGCTAGCAAAGTTTCCTGGAACATGGCCGATTTCAGGAATCTCATCGTCTGGCAGAAGGCGAACAAACTCTCGGTCGCGACAGCCGAGGCGGTGGAAGGCATTCGGGGCGAGACGGGGTTAATTCTCAGGCGACAAATTCTACGATCTGTGTTTTCGATCCAGGCCAACATTGCTGAGGGAAGCTCCAAGCGAAGCGATCGCGAGTTCGGACGTTATATCCGCATCGCACTCGGCAGCTCAACCGAGTCGGCAAACCACCTCATTCTTCTTCATGATCTTGGAATTATCGACGAGGCCTCATTTACCTCTCTCAACTCCAAGCTGGATGAAATTGGCAGGATGCTGACGGGGCTCGAGAAGCGTTTGCGAGGAGGAGGAGGAGGAGGAGGGGGCCCGCAGCAGACAACAACAACAATCCGCCATAAATGAACCAGCGGGAGGTTTTTTTCCAATTCTTACAGCTTATAGCAAGCCGCAACTGCTAGTCACTAACGACAACGAGCTTGTAGTCGCTGGCCCCTAGCCTTAGCTATTTGCAATAAGCTGTAAGAATTGGACAGACGTAAAAAGACATCGGCAAACGAAAGGGTTTTGTAAACCGGGCGAAATTCCTGTTGACAACAGCCGAGGGCAGGTATTTACTTCGCTCGTAGATGCAGATTTTTCTGCACCTCTTACCGAGAGCTAGATGCCCAAGCCGCAGCTATTAGACCTCAGTCGCAGGGAACGCGAAGTACTCGAGATCATCTACCGCCTCGGACCCTCTACTGTAGGCGAAGTACAGGAAGCCGTAGACGACGGGTCCAACTACTCCGCGGTCCGTGGAGTGCTGTCGACGCTGGAGAAAAAACAGCACCTCAAGGTCGAACGCGACGGCATGCGGTACGTCTATCACCCAACAGTCGCGCGCGAAGCGGCGCGCACCAAGGTTCTCGATCATGTAATCGACACTTTCTTCGGCGGTTCGATCACGCTCGCCGTATCCGCAATGCTCGACAAGCGCAGCGGCGATCTCTCGAGCCGCGAACGACGTGAGCTGCAGAAAATGCTGCGCAACGCAAAGGAGAACGGCAAATGACCACGCTCGCACTTGCAGCTCTCGCGCTCCGGATTGCAGTGGTGCTCGGCGCTGTCGGAACTATCAATCTCGTACGGAGTCGCTCAAGCGCCTCAAGTCGTCACTGGCTGTGGATGCTCGCTCTCGCTGGGATCGTC
>JBDTNA010000192.1:0-6473 GCA_039933985.1 Gemmatimonadales bacterium
TTCGACAGATGGATGTTCCCGTGCGCACCCATATGACACCGCTTTCGGACGATCAGGTCGCCCGAATCAGAGCGCGGTGGGAACGCGAGAAGAGAGCCCGTGCAACTGCACCGGCCGCTGCTCCTGCGCGTCGCCGCCGCGGAGCTGCAGCCGTCGAGCCGCCGCCTCCTGCACCCGAGCCCGTGGTTGATTCGGCCACGACACGCCGTCGTCGTCGTGTTGCCGATGCCGAGCCGAAGCCGGTCACGGAAACCGATGAACCGGAGACGATCGCCGTCGCCGATGTCAGCGCCGAGCAGGCAGCGCCCGCTCGTCGTCGCACGGTAGCTCCGAAAATCGAAGAGCCATCGACCGATGGTGCACAGCCGGCAGTCGAAACGCCATCACGTGATGAAGGCCAGCCGGCGTCAGCCGCGCCGTCCGCTCCTCCCGCAGAAGCGCGTCCGTCGGCACCGCGTCCGTCGCCGCAGTCGAGCGCACCTTCCGCGCCGTCACAGTCGTCGCACCAGTCAGGCGGCGCGCCGTCCGCTCCAGATCGCCAACGTCCGCGGCCGATTGTGCCCGGAGCGCCGCGCCCTCGTCCAGTTGCGACTGGCACTCCATTTACACCCCCGCGTCCTGTCGCATCGGCCGCACCTGGCGCGCAGACCGGATTTCCCGGAGCGCGCCGGGACGACCGCCCGCGTCCGGGTGGGGATGATCGTGGACAGCGTCGCGGAAAGAAGGGCAAGCGCGGATCGGTAGATCAGGAAGCAGTGTCGTCGAGCATCTCCAAGACGATGACCGCGTTGCGCGGCGCCGCTCCGCGCCGGGGTGGCGCACGTCGCGCTGACGATGCGAGCTATCGTGAAGAGGTCGAGGCTCAGCGCGTCGCTGCTGTCGAGCGCGAAAAGAAGACGGTACGCGTCAACGAGTTCATCACGGTCAGCGAGCTCGCCGGGATCCTCAAGATTCCTGCGACACAGATCGTCGGCTTCGCGTTCAAGAACCTGGGCTTGATGGTCACCATCAACCAGCGCCTCGACTTCGATCAGATCGAGCTCATCGCCGGTGAGTTCGGATTCCAGGCAATGAAGGAAGAAGAGTACACAGCCGGACTCGAGGAGGCTGTCGTCGTTGACACTCCCGAAGAGCTCGAGCCGCGTCCTCCTGTGGTTACGATCATGGGTCACGTCGATCACGGCAAGACGTCGCTGCTCGACTACATCCGAAAGGCCAATGTCGTCGCCGGCGAATCGGGCGGAATCACTCAGCACATCGGCGCCTATCACGTCACCCTGCCCAGCGGCAAGAACATCACGTTCCTCGACACGCCTGGCCACGAAGCGTTTACTGCAATGCGTGCCCGTGGTGCGCAGGTCACGGACATCGTGGTACTGGTTGTCGCAGCCGACGATCAGGTGATGCCGCAGACGATCGAAGCGATCTCGCACGCCAAGAACGCCGGCGTGCCAATGATCGTCGCGATCAACAAAGTCGATCTTCCGTCAGCAAACCCGGGCAAGGTGAAGCAGGATCTTCTTCAGCACGGCGTCGTGCTCGAGGAGTTCGGCGGCACCACACTCGCGAGCGAGATCTCGGCGAAGAAGGGAACTGGCATCGACACGCTGCTCGACCAGATTCTTCTTCAGGCGGAAATCCTCGACCTCAAGGCGAATCCGAATCGTCGCGCTGTCGGCGCTGTTATCGAAGCGCAGCTCGATCCGGGCAAGGGCCCTGTCGCAACGGTTCTCGTATCGGCTGGAACGTTGAAGGTCGGAGATGATTTCATCTGCGGCATGTTCTCGGGCCGCGTCCGTGCTCTGCTCGACGAGCGAAGCAAGATCGTGAAGTCCGCGGGTCCAGCCATCCCGGTTCAGATTCTCGGAATTGGCGGCGTCCCGATGGCTGGCGACCAGTTCGTCGTTGTCGAGGATGCAATGGAATCGCGAGAGATCGCGCAGACCAGACAGCGGCTCGATCGTGAAGCAAAGAGCCGCCGTACGTCCAAGAGCATCGTGTCGCTCGAGGACTTCATGAACGCGACGGCGTCAGGCGAGAAGCGCACGTTGCGCATCGTTATCAAGGCTGACCAGGGTGGTCCGGCCGAAGCGCTTGCCGACGCGCTTGGTCAGCTGTCGAACGAAGAAGTCGCCGTCGACGTAATCCACCGCGGTGTCGGATCAATCACGGAGAGCGACATTCTGCTCGCCCGTGCGGCAGCGGCAATCATCGTTGGATTCCACGTGCGTCCGGACAATAACGCGCGTGCTACGGCTGAGCGTGAAGGCGTCGACATCAAGCTGTACAAAGTCATCTACGAAGCTGTTGAGGACGTTCGCTCGGCGCTCGAGGGAATGCTCAAGCCCGAGGAGCGTGAAGTCGTGCTCGGTGAAGCCGAAGTGCGCGAGACATTCAAGGTCCCACGTCTCGGACTTATCGCTGGGTGCTCGGTTCGCAGCGGCTTGATCAATCGTCAGGCGCGCGCGCGCGTGATCCGCGACAGCGTCGAGATCTACGACGGCAATATCGGATCGCTCCGGCGCTTCAAGGACGACGTGAAGGAAGTGCGCGAAGGATTCGAGTGCGGTATCGGTATCGAAAACTTCAACGACATCAAGGTGGGCGACGTGATCGAGTGCTATCGCAAGGAGCAGGTTGCGAGAACTCTCGAGTCGACTGCCACTGCGTAACAATCGTCGCGCGGATCGCGTTGGTGAGGCGATCCGCGAAGAGATAGCGACCTTCCTCGCCTCTTCAGCAAAGGACCCCCGAATCGTCGGCTTCGTGACCGTGACCGGTGTCGAGCTCACGAACGACCTTCGGCACGCGAAGGTCTTCGTCAGCGTGATGGGCACCGACAGCGAGAAGGAAGCGACGTTCGATGGGCTCGACAGCACTGCTTCCCATTTGCGGTCGCGCGTCGGACGCTCACTGCAGCTCCGAGTTGCTCCGGAGATTCAGTTCCGGCAGGACGACAGCGTCGCGCGGGCTGCGCGCATCGAGTTGCTCCTCGCCGGAATCAAGTCGGATTCGCCGGCCGATACGCCCGCTTCGCCAGTCGATTCAGGCGAAGGCGCTGGCGACTGACGGGGCGCGAGTGACCGCTCGCGCCGATGGACTGCTCCTCGTTGACAAGCCCGCCGGCATTACGTCGCACGATGTCGTGCAGCTCGTCCGCCGCGTATACGGCGAACGGAGTATCGGTCACCTCGGCACGCTCGATCCCTTTGCGACCGGACTGCTCCTGCTTCTTCTCGGACATTCGACGCGACTCGCGACGTTCATGGTAACCGACCCGAAGGTCTACGAGGCGACCATCAGGTTCGGCAGCGAGACCGATACGGACGACTGCACAGGTACAGTGGTTCGCGAAGGCGATCCTCCGTCGAGCGACGAAATCACTGCCGCGATTCCGTCGTTCACAGGAATCATCTCGCAGGTGCCGCCGGCGTATTCGGCCAAGTCGGTTGACGGCACCCGCGCTTACGACGCCGCTCGACAAGGTACACCAATCGATCTTGCAGCCGTCGAGGTACGCGTCGATGAATGGACGATCCTCGCGTCCCGGCAAAATGAGATCGATGTGCGGATCGCATGCGGCACGGGCACCTACATTCGCGCGCTTGCTCGCGACCTGGGGCGCGCCACGGGAAGCGCGGCGCATCTCGCAGCATTGCGGCGAACGCGGAGCGGACCCTTCGATGTCGCGCAGGCGGCCACGCTCGACGACATCAAGCAATCCGCACCACCACCCCTCAAGCTCAGCGTCATCGCCTCGAATGCCTGAGAAACGTCCGGCGATTTTCGAGTCGGGCCTTCCGCCGACCGTGACCGGAACGGTGGTAACCGTCGGCACCTTCGACGGCGTTCACCGCGGCCATCTCGATGTGATCCGGCGCCTCGTCGATCGCGCCAAAGAGCGGGATCTTCCGAGCTTGCTCGTGAGCTTCGATCCTCATCCGCTCGAAGTCGTGAACCCCGCAGCTGCGCCTCCGCTCCTTACGACAAGTGAAGAAAAGCTCGAGGTGATAGCCGAGACGGGGGTGGAGTATTTCGCCCTCGTGCCGTTCACTCACGATCTCGCCCAATACGGCGCAGAGGAATTCGTCGACCGCGTTCTTCGCGCGCGGTTTCGCATGTCCGAGCTTCTCATCGGATACGACCACGGATTCGGTCATCGACGGGCAGGAAATGTCGAGGTCCTGAAATCCCTTGGCGCCGAGCGCGGATTTCGCGTGGATGTAGTGGAGCCTGTGTCTCTCGGAGACGGACAGCACGTTTCGTCCACATCGATCAGACGGGCCGTCGCTGGAGGAGATCTCAAGCGCGCCGCCGAAGGACTCGGCCGGCCATACTCGGTTTCCGGTACGGTGGTCGCGGGCAATTCTCGCGGCCGTCAGCTTGGATTCGCGACTATCAACCTGTCTCCGCCAAGCCCTAGGAAACTCCTGCCGCCGGAAGGTGTCTATGCGGTGATGGTGCAGACACCACTCGGGCGATTTGGCGGCATGATGAACCTTGGGCCACGGCCGACGTTCGGCGACCCCGAGATGTCGATCGAGGCGCACCTGTTCGATGTTGACGCCGACTTTTACGGGATGAGAGTGCGCATCGACCTTGTCGAGTTTCTTCGCGAGACGCGCAAATTCGCTGACGCTTCCGAGCTTATTAAACAGCTGGAAAGGGACCGCGAAACGGCGCTTCGCGCGTTGACCCCCTACGACCGCTCCGGTAACTTTAAAGGCTCTATTAAAACAGCAAATCTTACCCCTTCAGCCGCATGAACCTGAAGTATCGTTTACTCATAATCGTCGGGCTGATCGTAGCCTCGGCGGTGGCTCTTTTTCCGCGCAATGTAAAGGAGCGCGTCAAAGGCCCGAACGGTTTCGTATATGACACCGTGCGTCGCGTGCCTCTCAAGCGTGGACTCGATCTCCAGGGCGGAATGCACCTGGCGCTCGAAGTCGACGAATCCAAGGGCGTCGTAGCGAACAAGAGCGATGCTCTCGATCGCGCGCTGACCGTCGTCCGTACGCGTATCGACCAGTTCGGTGTTTCCGAGCCGCTCGTTCAGAAGTCCGGCAACGATCGCATCATCGTCGAGCTCCCGGGTATCGATGATCCACAGCGAGCGCAGGAAGTCGTTCAGAAGTCCGCGTTTCTCCAGTTCCAGATCACGGACAAGACCAACGCGCTCGAGAAGGCGCTCCCGCGTCTCGACGCCGCGGTAAAGAACAAGGCGCCCGCCGGCATGACACCGGCAAGCAGCGACTCGGCAGGCAAGGGTCTGGCGGCGGCAAGTCCGACAGGGCTGTTCACGCAGGATACGACGAAGAAGCCGGCGACCGATTCAGCGAAGGCTGATTCTGCCAAGACGGACACGGCAGCTGCCGCAGCGGGTGCGTTCTCGAAGCTGATTCAGCAGGGACAGGGAATGCCGGGCGAGTATTTCGTCTCCGAAGCCGATGTGCCGACACTCCAGAATTATCTGACGATGCCGGAAGTGCAGGCCGCGCTTCCACCGGGCAAGGTCATCAGGTTCGGCAGCGATTCGGCGCAGCTGGCGAACAAGCTGTACCGCTCGATGTACGTGCTCGATGCGCGCCCGATCATCACCGGCGAGAATCTCGTTGACGCGAAGCCGAGCACGTCGCCGACCGAAGGAACGATCGTGGAGTTCCAGTTCAACAACGAGGGCGGTCGCAAGTTCAGAAACGAGACTTCGAAGCACATCAAGGATTTCATGGCGATCGTTCTCGACGATCGCGTGATGGGCCGTCCGCCGGTCATTCAGAGCGCCATCGGAAGCCGCGGACAGATCACGATGGGTGGCCGAGATCTTCAGGCCGCTTCGGACCTTGCGCTTGTTCTTCGCGCTGGCTCACTCCCGACGCCGCTCAAGATCGCAGAAGTGCGATCCATCGGAGCGAGTCTGGGGCAGGATTCGGTGCGCTCGGCAATTACGGCCGGAATCATCGCCGTGCTTCTCGTCATTGGAATCATGCTCATCTACTATCGCTTCAGCGGTGTGCTGGCGATTCTGGCGCTCGTTCTATACGTGCTGTTCACGCTTGCCGCGCTCGCCGGCTTTGGAGCTGTTCTCACGCTGCCTGGCCTTGCCGGTTTCGTTCTGTCCATCGGACTAGCCGTGGACGCGAACGTGCTCATCTTCGAGCGAATACGCGAGGAGCTCGTGCACGGGAAGACCGTTCGTACGGCCGTTGACGAGGGATTCAGGCACGCGATGAGTGCAATCATCGACTCGAACGTCTCAACCGCGCTGACTGCCGCCGTTCTATATCAGTACGGAACTGGTCCGGTTCGCGGATTCGCAGTGACACTTCTTGCCGGTATCGCCGCTTCGATGATCACATCGATCTTCGTCGTGCGCACATTCTTCATGATCTGGCTCAACCGCAGGCACACCACCGAGGCGCTGAGCATCTGATGCTTCGCATTCTTCACGATACAAACATCGATTTCATCCGCTG
>JBDTNA010000193.1:0-6442 GCA_039933985.1 Gemmatimonadales bacterium
AAGCTCGAGCGGGGAAGGCGAGTGGGAGCAGCGACTGTCGTCGTGCGTCCTCCACTTCGGTTTCTCACGATGTATGTCGTTCGCGGCGGCTTTCTCGACGGCGCGGCAGGCGCAGTGCTCGCCTGCATGGCGAGCACGAGCGTGATGGCGAAGTATGCGAGGCTCTGGGCACTCGGGCGGCGCCAGCGAGCGTCGGACTAGCACGATGCGGGTCCTGCTGATCGGCAGCGACAATGAGTGGCGAATGGAAGCTGCAGTTGAGCGGGCGCTCAAACGCGCCGGACATGAAACGCTGCTCATCGACGACCGCAGGATGAAGCGCCTCATCGGTTGGCGAATGACTCAGCTCTGGGCGAGGTGGCAGGCGGAGCGATTCGAGCCGGAGTTTGTTTTTCTCTCAAAGTGTCTCGCACTCGATCCCGAAACCGTTTCGTCGATCATCGACGGCAAACCGAACGCGATGTGGTATCACGATCCGCAATGGCATCGCGATCTTGATCGACCGGATATCGCGCACATCGCGAGCATTGGACGTCTTGCCCACACTTTTTTTGTGACCGGATTCGAAAGCGAATGGCGTGCGCATGGATTGGCCGCCGAATTTCTTCCGGCCGCCGGTGACGCTGGTATCAAGCCCGTTGCTCCCAATGAGCGATTTGCATCTGACGTTGCCTTCATCGGAAGCGGATACGACGCCGATCGCGCGCGGCGGCTGATAGAGGTGGCCGAGCGTCATGATTTACGCGTGTGGGGCCCGGGATGGGATGAGTGGCGGGACAAGCTTCCCTGGAACGGTCGAACCGTCGAGGGTCGGGAGTTTGCCGCGGTCTGCTCCAGCTCAGCCATCACCCTCGGAATCAATCCTTCGCGCGCCGACGGCGGCGTGTCATATACATCTGATCGTACATGGATGGTGATGCTCGCGGGAGGATATTATCTGGCAGAGCGGACACCGGGAGTCGCGCAGATGATTCGCGACGGCGAGCATTGCGCGTTCTATGACGATACGCAGTCGTGCATCGAGCAGATCGCGCACTACCTGTCGATACCGAGTGAGCGAGAGGACATCCGGATCGCGGGAGAAAAATTCGTCCGTGCGCATCACACGTACGATCAACGAATTGCAAATCTTCTGGAGAATCGGCCGTTCGTGAATCCGCTGGCTTCGTGAACCATCTCCTGGTCACTCAGGACTATCCTCCCGACAAGGGCGGGATGGCGCGCCGGCATGTCGAGCTTGTTCGAAGATTTCCCGATGGCGACAACGCAATGGAAGTTTCGACAGTGCGGCTGGATGGTGCGGCCGCGTTCGATGCGGACGAACCGTACAGGATTTACCGTCAGCCTTTTCACTTTCGTGAAGCGAATCGATTGTCGAAGCAAATGAAGTGGGCGAGATGGCTGACCGGCTTTTCACGCGACAGAGTCGATGTTCTTCACTGCGGCAACATTCGTCCGGCAGGATACGCCGTTGCGTGGGCGAGTCAACGGCTGGGCATCCCGTATATCGTCTATGTGAATGGCGGCGATCTTCTTCGCGAAAGAAAGAAGGCGTCCAGCAGCGCGCTCAAGCGCGCTACAGCTCGCCGCATACTCGGCGGAGCCTCTGGAATCGCGGCGACTTCGAAATGGGTGGCCGAGCTCGCCGGTGAAGTCATGGACCAGGTGGGAGTGAAGAAGATGCCGGCGGTTGGCGCGTTCGATCTTGGAACGGATCCGGAAACGTTTCGTCCCGATCGCGACACGGGGAAGCTTCGGGCGAAATGGAAGGTGGGGGACGCACCGCTCGTTCTGACGGTCGCTCGACTCGTTCCACACAAAGGTCAGGACATGGGAGTGCGCGCGCTCGCAGCTCTCGAGGAGGATTTTCCTGACGCCCGTTATGTCCTCGTTGGAGAAGGGCATGATGAACGGCGGCTTCGGGATCTCGCTGCCCAGTTGGGTGTGACGGATCGCGTCATCTTTGCCGGCGCACTCTCCGACGACGAATTGCCCGAAGCCTACGCGACGTCAACGGTTTACCTCGGTCCATCGAGAATCGACAACGAGATCAACGTTGAGGGCTTCGGAATTTCGTTTCTCGAAGCGTCAGCGTCAGGATTGCCTGTCGTGGCGGGTGATTCAGGTGGTGTCAGGTCGGCGGTTCGCGATGGTGTGACCGGACTGGTGGTGCCGCCGACCGAAGTCGGCGCGATCGCCGATGCAGTCGCGATGTTTCTCGCGGATGCCGAGACGAAATCGGCATTTGGATCTGCCGGCCGGCGGGCAGTCGAAACGCATTACAACTGGGATCGAGTCGCGCGTGACACACGGGAGTTCACTCTCGCCGCGGTCGGCGACCGGAAAGTGAAATCGTGAACGACTACGAGCGACGCCGGCTCAGGCCACCAACGGTATCGCACCGTCTCGAATACTTCGCGATGCGAAGCTTGATCGGCGGTCTTCGGAGAGTTCCGTGGGATACGGCGTGCGCAATCGGCGAGAGACTGGGCGAGCTGCTGTATCGACCCCTTCGAATTCGGGAGTTTGTCGTCGAGCGCCAGATCGCTGGCGCGTTTCCCGAGCTCGATGAAAAGGCGGTCAAGAATCTTGCGAGAGCATCATATCGTCATCTCGGACGCACCGCGGTCGAAGCTGCATTGCTCCCGACGATGGACAGCGCGAGTCTCATCGGATTGGTTGAAGTCGTCGAAGGCTGGGATCAGATCGTGACGCGAGCCGACCCCGGCAAAGGCACGCTGCTGGTGTCCGGGCACCACGGAAACTGGGAGCTGCTCGCCGGCTATCTCGCGGCGAGAGGATTACCGACAGAGGTCATTGTCAGAGGAGCCGACAATCGCCTGTTCGAGGACTACCTGAATGACAACCGAAGCCGGCTCGGCCTCGAAGTGGTGCACGATGCCGGGGCAGTAAGGAGCATCACGAAGGCAATGCGCGGAGGGCGTTACGTCGCAATGCTGGCGGACCAGGGGGTGCTCGGACTTGCTTCGTCGTTCGTTCCCTTCTTCAAACGACCCGCCAAGACTCCTCGCGGATTTGCGGTATTCGCTTTGCGTTTCGATGTTCCTGTCTACTTCATGGACATGCTCCGCCTTCCGAGCGGAAAGTTCAGGGTAGTTTTCGAGCCGGTGCAGATCGATCGCACGGGCGACAAGGACAGAGACACTGATGCAATGGTTGCAGAATACAGCCGCATTCTGGAGAAGTGGGTGCGCGAATACCCGGAGCAATATTTCTGGCAGCACCGCCGCTGGCGGCGTCAGCCCGAAGGAACTCCGCCGGAGCTGCGCGACCCCGCGCTTCGCGATCCATCCGCGTGGACGCCGTCCAGGTGATTGAGCTCCTCGATCGCGCCCAACGCAAACGACTCCTTAGCGACAACCGCGCGCGCTTCGGCATTGCCGTCATCGTGATCATGGGTCTCGCCGCGCTCGCCGCTCCATGGATCGCAACCCAGGATCCGCTGAAGATCGACCTCACGAATTTCCTTCAGAAGCCGAGCGCCGCGCACTGGCTCGGGACCGATGTTCAGGGCAGAGACATGTGGGCGAGACTCGTCTTCGGAGCGCGCGTCTCACTCACCGTCGGACTCATCTCGCAGGGCATCGCACTGATGCTCGGCGTCACGCTTGGATTGCTCGCGGGCTATTACGGTCGCTGGGTTGATGAGCTGGTGATGCGTCTTGCGGACGTCACGCTCGCTTTTCCAACGCTTCTCCTTCTCATTGCGATGGTCGCCGCATTTCAGCCCTCGATGGGTGTGGTGTTCGCGACGATCGGCGTTGTCGGCTGGGCCGGAATGGCCCGACTGGTGCGCGGACAGGTGCTCGTTGTGAGGCAACTCGAGTACGTCCAGGCGATACGTGCGCTCGGAGCAAAGGATTTTCGAGTGATACTCGGACACATACTTCCGAACGTCATTGCACCGGTCGTCATTGCCGCAACTCTCGGCGTCGCAGGTGCAATCATGGCCGAGGCGGCGTTGTCGTTTCTCGGACTCGGCGTTCCGCCGCCGACGCCAAGCTGGGGGTCGATGATTGCCGACGGCCGCGACCTCGATCAGCTGCGCCGAGCGCCGTGGACGTCGGTGTTCCCGGGCATGGCGATCGGGGCAGCGGTGCTCGGATTCAATCTGCTTGGCGATGCGCTTCGTGATGCTCTCGATCCAAAGCAGCACCGCAAAGCTCCTCCAAAGACGACATGAGACTCGAGTTGTTGCTCGGCGCGCTCGCCGCGCTCGCGTGCAGTGACACTCAGGCGCGGCCTGCGTCGCAGGCACACTCTGTCACTCTTCAGCAGGTAGGCGGGCGATTCAGAAATCCCGTCCACCTTATTTCTCCGGCCGGTGATCCACGATTGTTCGTCGTCGAACAGGCCGGGCGAATCATTGTCGTGAAGAACGGGACGGCGTTGGAGCAGCCGTTCCTCGATATCTCATCGCGCGTAAAGAGCGGTGGAGAGCAGGGACTGTTGTCGATGGCGTTCCATCCTGACTATCGGAGCAACGGACAATTCTTCGTCGACTTCACTGACAAGAAGGGCGATACGCACGTCGAGCGATTTACGGTGAGCTCGAATCCTGACGTTGCGGACGAATCATCGGCGAAGATTGTTCTCACTGTCGACCAGCCGTATTCGAATCACAACGGCGGACACATCGTGTTTGGTCCCGACGGGAATCTCTACGTCGGAATGGGCGATGGCGGCTCTGGTGGCGATCCTCACAACAACGGGCAGAATCCGCGCGCGCTGCTTGGCAAGCTGCTTCGGATCAACGTGAGTCGTGCGGAGCCGTACACGATCCCCATGGGAAACCCGTATGCAGATGGATCGCAGGGACGACAGGAAGTCTGGGCGATCGGACTGAGAAATCCCTGGCGCTTCGCGTTCGATCGTCCAACAGGACTTCTCTACATCGCTGACGTCGGACAAAACCAGTACGAGGAAGTTCACGTCGAACCTGCGTCGAAAGCGGGACTCAACTACGGGTGGAAGCTGATGGAAGGCGACCAGTGCTACGGTCGCGGAGATTGCAGTCCGCAGGGTCTTCAGATTCCGCAGCTTGTCTACAGCCACTCGAGCGGTTGCTCGATCACCGGCGGATCCGTGTATCGCGGGCGACGCATTCCTTCGATTGTCGGACATTACTTCTATTCGGACTATTGCTCGGGCTGGCTGCGCAGCTTCCGCTACGACAACGGAAATGCGGTCGATCGCCGGGAATGGAAGATGGATAACGATGTCGGGCACGTCGTGTCGTTCGGCGAAGACGCAAACGGTGAGCTGTACATCGTCGGCGAGAATGGCCTTATCTGGCGGATTGCCGGAGCAACCTGACGCTCGCTCGCAGGATACCGTCGTGAATCTGCTCTCTCGCAGGCGAGTGTTGTCCGATCTTCCCGCGCTTCTAAAAAATCCGCGCGCGTCGCGGGAGCGAATCGTCGCATTTCAGGAGAGACGCCTCCGCGACCTTGTCGCCCATGCGTATGAACGGGTTCCGTACTATCGGGATCTCTTCAATCGCGAACGGATCAAACCGGCAGACATTCGCACGCTGGCCGACCTGCGTCTCATACCGGCGACGTCGAAATCGACCCTGCAATCACTCGATGTGAAGGATGTTATTGCGAGCGGAGCGGACGCTCGGCGTCTTGTCGTTCGGAAGACGACTGGAACGACTGGACTGCCGCTGACGATGTATCGCAATCGCGCTGAGAGCGCAGCAATTGTCGCGATGGTCTGGCGTGTACGAAAAGAGTTCGGCGTGAGATCGAGAGACAAGGTGATCTCGCTCGCGTGGAAGCGGCCCGATTCTGAAACGGGTGGTCCCGCAAAAAAACGCGGTACGATTCGGCGCGCTGTCGGAATTCCGGCGTGGACGAAGATCAACTGCATTCGTCCAATGGAGGAGATCGCCGACGCGCTTCGGCACGAACAGCCTGATGTGATTCTTGGCTACGCTGGTGTTCTTGGCCGACTCGCGGAATTCCTGGGCGATGATGCCAGGGACATTCGACCCCGCCTCGTAGTTTCCGTTTCGGAAGCGCTGACAAGTGTTGCGAGAACGAGAATAGAGAGAGCGTTCGCGACGACCGTTCGCGATGTCTATGCGGCGTGGGAGCTCGGGCTGATGGCGTATGAATGCCGCATGGGCGGCACGTACCACACCTGCGACGACAACGTCATTCTCGAAGTACGCCGCCGAGACGGAGGTTGCGCCGGCGAGGGAGAGTCCGGCGAGGTGATCGGGACGAGTCTTCACTATGCCGCGATGCCGTTCATTCGCTATGAGATAGGTGACGTGGCGACACGCGGTCCCGACCGATGCGCGTGCGGGAGCCCCTTTCACACGTTGCGCGCCATTGACGGACGAACACAGGACTACTTCCGCTTGCCCGATGGGAGACTGCTTCATCCGATGGAGATAACGAGCATCATTCGA
>JBDTNA010000194.1:0-6426 GCA_039933985.1 Gemmatimonadales bacterium
GATGTACAACAGGCCCAGTCTCGATTTCCATGGCCGAATCACCTGGTTGTATTTCAGATCGGGATCATCGCTGCCTTGAAGGATTTCTCCTTCGTCAGCGAAGACGATCGACGCAAGGTCGGTGATTCCCGGGCGAACGCTCAAAAGCCGCTTCTCATCAGGCGTGTAGAGAACCGTCTCGCGCTCGACATTTGGTCGCGGACCAACCAGCGACATGCTTCCCCGCAGCACGTTCCACAGCTGCGGGATCTCATCGAGCTTGAATCGGCGAATGAATCTGCCAAGCGACGTGATCCGCGGATCGTCGCCGGCGGTTGAATCAACTCCGCTCTTGTCCGCCTTGACCACCATAGATCGGAATTTCACCATTCTGAACGAGCGCTCGCCGCGCCCTACCCGGTTCGCGATGTAGAACGGCGAATGGTAGTCCTGAAGCCAGATGGCCACACCCAGCAGAATGAGGAGCGGCGACAGGAGCACGAGCCCCAGCGTCGCCGCCATGATGTCCAGCAGACGCTTCATTCGAAAGTTTCTTGCTGTGCTCCGACGAGCGCGAGGCCGCGCTGCACGATGTAGTCGACGGTTGGATAGTAGCTGCGCTCGAGCGGGCTGCTCGTCGGCGCGGGAGCGTCGGGGAGCGTCACGCGACGCGGTGAGGCTCGCATCACCCGCGGGTCGACCGCCTCAACAACCGACGCGATCACTTCGGCCGCAAATCCACAGCTTCTCCAGTCGCCATCGACAACCAGGAGTCTACCCGTCTTCTTGGCGGATTTCACGAGCAATGTCGAGTCGAGCGGATTCAAGACACGAATGTCGATCACGTCGCACTCGATTCCGTTCGCGCTCAAACGCGCCGCAGCTTCACGGCAGAGATGAGCGCTGTAGCTGCAGCCGACAAGTGTAAGATCCTGGCCCGTCCGAGTGAGCTTCGGGCCCTCGTGTGCGAGGTTCTTTTCCTCGATCGGCGGAAGCTCTTCCTCGAGACCATACAGCCAGCGGTCATCGAGGTAGAGAACCGGATCGTCGGAAAGGACGCTGGCGATGAGCAGATCTCGGGCATCGGTAGGGGTCGATGGCATCACGACGCGCAGTCCTGGTATGTGCGCGAACCACGACTGAAGCGACTGTGAGTGCTGCGCACCCTGTTCGCCACCGCGATTGATGATCGCGCGAACCGTGATCGGCGCGCATACCTGGCCGCCGAACATCGATCGCCATTTTGCGGCCTGCGTCACGAGCTGATCGACAGCGAGCAGCATGAAGTCAACGCGGGGATGAATGACGACGGGGCGATAGCCACAGAGTGCCGCGCCAAGAGCGGCACCAGTGCAACCGAGCTCGGACACCGGCGTATCGATGACGCGCTCGCGGCCGAACTGGCTGTCGAGGTCCGTCATCGAGTTGCCGACGTACCACGGACTCCACAGTCCCTGGCCAATCGTGAACACCGATGGGTGATTCGCAAGCAGGTATTCGAAGCCATCTCGAATCGCAGCTCCGTATCCAGTCGTTACTGGAGCCTGCTTCACTGCTTCTGCGCCATCGTTCCGCTGTACACGCGACTGAGCAGCGCTTTCGCAGGCGGATAACCGTCGTGCGTTGCCATGGCCCACGCATCTTCCACGACGGTGTGGGCATCGGTCCAATAGGTCTTGAGCTGTGGCCGGGTAAGCGCACCGGCCGACTCGAGGGCCACGGCAAGACGGCTGATCGGATCACGGAGCTTCCATCGCGTCAGATCGTCCTTCCGCTTCACTCCCACGTCTTCGTCTTCACGATGACCGACGTGACCTCTCCACCGATAGGTGACGAGCTCGAGGAAGCGCGGACCTTCGCCGGCGCGAATAGCGTCGACCGCTTCTTTCGTGACGGCGCGCACGGCCGCGAGATCGTTGCCATCAGCGCGCGCCCACTCGACTCGGTGCGCTTCCGCATAACGACAGACAGACGTGTCGGGTTGCCTGAGGTTGATGTGAAGGTGACTGGAGAAAAAATTGTTCTCGCACACGAACAGAACGGGTGTCTTCATTACGGCCGCGAGATTCATCGACTCGTGGAATTCACCTTCTTCCGTCGCGCCATCGCCGAAGAACGAAACTGCCATATCGCCCTTGCCGTCCATCTTCGCGGCGATGCCTGCTCCAACCGCAATCGGAATCGTCGCGCCAACAATCGGCACGGTTCCGAATAACCCATTCGGAATGTCGATGAGGTGCATCGATCCACCCATGCCGCGCGATACGCCCGTGTCCTTGCCCTGGACTTCAGCGAGCAGACCGTGCGGCGACCCGCCCAGGGCGAGGAAATGTCCGTGCGAGCGATGGGCGCCAAATACTCTGTCGCCCTTTCGTACATAGCTCGCGACACCGACGGCGGGAGCCTCCTGACCAATCGCAAGATGACAAGGGCACTTCACGATGCCCTGCGACACCATGTCGCCGATTTTCTCCTCGACGACTCGGATCAGAATCATCCTCTGCAGGCCGGTCATCAGAGCATCGATGTCATCCGACTGGATCGACAGCGGCTCATGATAACGCTCCGCGTCGGCGAGATCGCCGAGCGACGAGGCAGTCTGATATGTCGCGGTCGCCACGCTATCCCGCATAGAACTTCCGAATGCGCTCACAGATGTAGAGTACCTCGTCATTGGTGAGCGACGTGTTCATCGGCAGCAGGAAGCACCGCGTGAACAGTAGATCGGTGAAGGGAAGATCGAACTTCGGCAGATCGAGTCCTTCAAAGTGGTGAATGGGTTTGCCCGCCCACTGAATAATTGTACGAACGCCATCCTTTTCGAGCTGCGCACGAAGCTCATCACGGCGGCCGGCTTCGATCTCGTAGTTCTGGTAGACATCGAAATGGTCAGCGTCATTGTCCGGCCCTGGAGGAAGAACGATGTCCTCCAGCCCTTCCAGCCCCTCGCGATAGAGTCGTGCGATCTGCCGACGTCGCTCGATCTCGTTGTCGAGGTCGCGCATCTTGACGTTCAGCACAGCTGCCTGAAGATTGTCCAGGCGCGAGTTCAATCCCCACGTGACGACGAGTCCGGTTTCATCGCGCCCGTGATCGCGCAGCAGCGACATCTTCCGCGCCATGTCGGCGTCGTTCGTCAGGAGAATGCCACCGTCGCCGAAGCATCCCAGAATCTTCGCCGGATACAAGCTGATTTCCGCGGCGATGCCGAAAGTGCCAGCGTTCCTTCCCTTGAACTTCGAGCCGATCGCCTGGGCGGCATCTTCGACGATCACCAGGCCGTGCTTGTCAGCGATTGCCTGGAGGGCATCCATGTCGCAGGTGCGGCCATTGAGCTGAACCGGCATGATCGCCTTCGTGCGCGGTGTCACGGCGGCAGCCACGGCAGCCGGGTCGACCATGTGATCCGGACCGCATTCGACGAGAACCGGGGTGGCTCCAGCGAAATGGATCGACGCGGCAGACGCAACGTAGGTGTGCGACGGGACAATGACTTCATCGCCTTCTCCAACGCCAGCAGCGCGCAGGGCGATAATCAGGGCGTCGGTTCCGTTGGCAACGCCGAGGGCGTGCTTTGCGCCGGTGAACGTGGCGACGGCTGTCTCGAATTCGACGAGATCGCTCTGCAGGATGAAGGCACCGCGATCCATCACGGCCGTCATTGCGCTCAGAATCTCATCTCGTTGCTGGGCAAAGAGATGAGGATAGCGGAAGAACGGAATCGACATGCCGGCGGAAACGGAAGTTGTCATCGGGCCCGGTTAATTCGGGTGCAATTTTTCGACCGCCGGTGTAGCCGCAACTCGGCGAGATGACGCAAGTGGTTGTCAGAGTACAATTTATCGTGTGCGACGCTCCAATTGCCAGTGTCGTGCCGGATGATCAATTCCGTGACAGCAAATCGTACCAGCGGCGACGAGCCATCTGCTCCATCCGGTATTTTTCCCGGGTCAACCGGTTTCCGGTGGTGCTATGCTCAGCATGCATGAGACGAAACTCCGGCCGATACCAGATCGGGAGCCCAAGCCCGCGGGCGGTTTCTGCCAGCGATAGCTCTTCAGCAAACATCGCGACCTGTGTGTCGAGGTGTCCTCCTCGCTCAAAGAAGCTGGACGAGAAGATGACACACGCGCCATGAGGGGCATAAATCTTCGCAGGTTTTGTGTCTGCCTTGCTGACCACTCTCTTGTTCGTTGCGAACGCCCGATGAATCGACAGCATCAGCTTTGCGACGGGGTAAGCGAGATCGTAAATGCGCCACTTGAAACGCTTCCCGAACTCAGGTGTCGCGCGAAGGATCGGGTTTTGATCTCCTCCCGATGCAACCGACACGATACTCGGCGCGATGACCGGAAATTCCGTTCCATCAATTGTCGAAAGCCGCTTGACAAAATCCCTGCCATCGAGCGTTACGTCGTTGTTGCAGACGATGACCCATCCTGGAAGTCTCCCGGTTGCTTTCATGATCGTATCAATCGCGAACGCCGCGCCGCCCCAATAGTAAAGATTTTTTCCTGGCTCTATGACATGAACACGAAAAGGATAGTTGCCACCAATGCTGTGTCGCCCTTCTTCAACAGGTGCATTGTCGACGACCACGACCTCGCAAAGAGAAGCATCAACGACGAGTGCGAGGCTTTGCAGGAATGACTGCGTGTCGTCCGGATTGCGATACTGAACGGTGATGAAAACCACATCGCTGGTGATGGCGAGTGTTTGTTCAGAAAATTTCGGAGTGCCGGTTGTCAGGACTTTACTCCGGCGCAAAGCACCACCTGATGGACCAGGTCGGGAACGTCGCTCGAGATCGATGCAGGAGCGACAATCGGAGGGGCCAATACGGAAATGTCGTGCGGCATCAGGTCCAGGCGTCCGAACACGATCCGCTTGAGCAGCAACCGGGCTTGCATGCTTTCAGGAATCAGGTTCAATCGAACCGCCATCTGCTTCAACGGCTTGAAGACGCGGCTTCGAATGGAAGGCTGGTCCATCGGGATGATACCAAAGCACTCCGGCTCAAATCCATGTTGTCTCAATTTTTCCGAGAGCTGCGGCGCTCCGTAGTGATTGAAATAAAGTGGATGATTCGGATTGAAGTCCGGACAATCCTTGTTGATGCAGGAAAGGAGACAATATCCTCCCGGACGGAGTACTCGTTTCACCTCCGCGAGAAAGGCGTCCGGTATCGGGAGGAAATAAAGAGTCTCGAGCAGGACGATGACGTCGAGCGAATTGTCTTCAAACGGTAGCGCCTGCGCGTCAGCTTGAGCGATCGCGAATCTCGAACCGTATGTCAGTCGAACCTTGTCGAGATTCTCGTCGCTGAGATCGCAGGCAAAGAGACGTCGCGCATTCCGGCCGAGCAGACCGAGGCCCTGTCCTGTGCCGCAGGCAATCTCGGCCACTTCGCGGCCGCTGCAATAGCTGCTCGTCCAGTGATATCGCGCAATCAGACGCTCGAGCTGCGTTGCGCCTGCTGGCTCTCCTGCGACGTCAGTTATTGCAGGGCCGATCAGGCGCTGAGCCGCTTTGGCTTCAGCGGACGGCATGGGATTCGTTGCGCGCGAAAGAAAGAATGAAGTCGATCATCTCGGAAAAAACTTTGGACGCTGAGTAGAACTCGCGGTATGCGCGCAGACTGTTTTCCGACATTCGCTGATGGACATCGTTCTGAAGCATCGTTTCAATCGCTTTCACCAGACTTGCCGGGTTGCCTCCGTCATACGCAATCCCCGCATCGTGAGTCTCGATGATCTCGCGTGCATCGCCACCAATGCTGAGGAGAATTGGCAGTCCGCCAGCCATATACTCGAACAACTTGTTGCCGACGGTGTGAAATCCGGAGCGGTACGGCGCGAGTCCGGCTGCTGCGATACTCCGCATGTGAACGAGCTTCGGAATATCCACCCAGCCCGTGAACACGACATTGGACAAGCCCGCGGCCTGCCGGCGCCACTCTGTTTCGAAGTCGCCGGAGCCACTCAGCACGAATTGAATGTCGTCGCGGCCGGCATCGGCCAGCATGCGCGCCGCTTTGATCGGCGTTTCAAGGTCGATCCATCGATTAAAAGTGCCTACGTACCACACGATTTTCCTGTCGGGCCGGACGCCTTGAGCTTCGAGCGCCTTGCCTGCTTCGCGAACCGAGTCCTGCGGAACATTGAGATCGGGGTAGGCGAGGGGAAAGACAGCGTCAGTCGGCCCTGCCGCTCTTCCGGCGTGACGTAGGGCCCACTCGAGAAAAGACGGAGCGATTGCAACGATGCCCGTCGCCATGCTGACCGCAGTCCGCAAGTCATTGTACAAGGGCGTGAGAGCGATTCGCGCCAGCGGCCGGGCAATGGCTGGAACGAGCGAGAGATAGATGTCCGGGTGGAGATCTCTGACATCTACAATCACCGGGATCTCGTGCTTCGCGCCAAACCGGGCGGCGGCAGCGGCGAGCTC
>JBDTNA010000195.1:0-6410 GCA_039933985.1 Gemmatimonadales bacterium
ATCGCTGATGGATGCCTCAGCAGTCCGGTTGGTTATGTCGAGGCGTGGTACGTCGATCCGGATGTGCGACGCGGGGGTCACGGGACGGCGCTCATGCGTGCAGCCGAAGACTGGGCGCGGGAGCGTGGCTACACCGAAATGGCCTCGGATGCACTGATCGACAACGTAGTAAGCCACCAGGCGCACGAGCGCATTGGATATTCCGAAGTGGACAGGGTGATCACCTACAGGAAGGATTTGAGCTGATTGCTCAGCTACCATGACTAGAACTTCCTGCTCCAGCTCACCCCTGCGGACGGGAGAATCGAAAACCACGTTTCAGGATCGCGCGCCAATCGCAGCCCGGTGACGGGATCGCTCACTCTGAAAACGTCGTAGCCAAGAACGTTCTCGTGATTCGTGAGGTTGATCACCTCGACGAAGAAACGCAGCTCGCCGTTCGGCGACCGTCTCCTCCGTGTCAGCCGAAGGTCGACGCGATGATACGCGGGAAGGCGTCCCGCGTACAACGAGTCCGGCCTTACCGCGAGGTCGGTTGTTCCGTTCCGTTTTTTCACAACAACACCTTTCTCGTCCGTGAAGGGCCATCCGCTATGAAAAGTGTAGGCCGTCGTCAATGACCAGTTCGAAAATGGACGATAGCTCAAATCGAGATTCAGAGCGTGCCTCTGATCCTGAGGACCGGGGTGCGTCGAATCGAACGGTGGCTTCAGCGGATCGTTGACCTGCACGATTCGGCTGACCCTTTCCTCGGTAAATGCCATCGCGTATCCCCCGCGAACGGTCATGCGATTGCCAAGCTTGCGGTCGTGGTAGACCTCGAATCCCTTCGACCACGACTCTTCGGGATAGACAAGGATTCGATCTTCCGACGACTCGGGGAAAACATTGAGCCCGCTTTTCCAGTTCCTCAGAACCGGCCGCAGATTGGACCCTCTCTTGTAGTACGCCTCGGCGCGCAGTGATCCGCCGACGGCATAGCGGTGCTCGAGTCCAACCGTCCACTGCTTCGACAGCTCAGAAGGGAAATATCTGTTGAGCGTGTCGAACGCATTTTCGTCTGCAATACCCTGGCGCTGGCGATAGTATCCCCAACCGGTTCGAAGCGAAGTTTTCTGCGAGAGCCGAATCAGCGCGTGGATGCGCGGACTCCAGTCGCTGTCATGAGTGTAGGTCGCTCCGTCATATCGAATTCCCGCCTCGAGCGCCAGCGGATCGAAGAGCTGAATGCGATTACTGACGTACGCGCCAATCGTTCTGCCATCCGTCTTCTTCGTCCTACGCGTGATTTTGGGATAGAAGCCCAGCGTGTCCGGCGTCGGGTCGTCCGGATTCTGCGTAACGCGATTTTCCCAGTTGAAGCTCGCGCTCATCGATCGGAGATCGTATCCCCAGTCGAGAAGCAGTTTGCCGGATCGCTGCCATGAGAAATCCTGCTTGAGCCCGACGACGGAGAAGCTTCGCTTGCCCTTGACGGCATAGAGCTCGATCGGCCGAAGCAGATGATGCTCGTCGCCCTCGCGTGTGGCAGTTACAGATCCGACCGATGCCAGGGTTTTGACCCTCAGGTACTCGCCGAAAATCGAGCGCAGCGTTGCCCACGCGTACGAGTTCCCGTAACCGTTGTTGGCCGCCTCTTCAGTCTTGATCGAGTCGTTGAAACCGGTCGTGCCGCTGATGCTGAAGCGATACTTGTCACCGGCATGAAGCGCGCTCAGTGCGAGCGTGTGGTTAGGATGAATCTTGTAGCGGATGGTTGCAAAGACGTCCTCGTATGTCGGGGCCTTTGTCTCTTTCTTGTTGATGATGCTAAGCAGCTGATCGACAAAGCCTCGGCGGCCGGACACAAGCCATGATCCGTTTCGCGAAGCAAATGCACCCTCGGCAAGCACGTTCGCATTGGTAAGACTTGCACCCGCCGTGACATGAATGCCGTCTTCCTTCGGCGTTCTCGACGATATGCTCATGACTCCGCTTGTCTTGTCGCCGTAGTGCGCGGGAAAGCCGCCGGTCAGCAGCTCTACACCGTCGATTGCTTCGACATCGATGATTGAGAGAGCGCCTTCAGCGAAATCCTTCAAGTGAAACGGCTCGTAGATCTCGAGCCCGTCGAACAGGATCAGAGTCTCGTCGTGGCGGCCGCCGCGAATCGAGAAATGCGCGGCGTAGTCTCCGGATGAGAGACCTGGAAGACGACTGAGGGCGCGAAACAGATCTTCTCCGAATGGCGCCGCCTGGATTTCTGCGCGCGACATCGTCTGGCGAACGGCCGGCACAGCGTCGAGAAATGAGAACGATCCGGGAGTGACAGTTACTTCCGACAGCTGAAAGGCAGCGGGTCGCATAGTGATGTCGAGGCGGAGGCGCTCTGCTCGAGCTACCGAAACGTCGCCGCGCACGACGGGCTCGTACCCGATTCGGCGAACCTCCAGCGTATAAGTCCCGGGTTTCACTTTCCGCAAAGAGAACCGGCCGGAGAGGTCAGTCGAAGCGCGTAGCTCGCTTTCCCTGAGAACAACCTGCGCCTGCGACACCGGTTTCCCCGACGCCGCGTCAGTTATCCCGCCTGTGATCGTCGCCGCTGCGGTGGCTTCGTCTGTTGCGACCTGAGCAGGCGCAACCTGCGCCGTGCAAACCACCAGCACGATGAAGCCAACCGACCGCGCGCAGCCCGGAGCTCCCATGGAAGCCTTCCTCTCGTCGTTATGTACTCATGGAACAAACGACGGATGATTATGTGACAGACTTCGCCCGATTTGCCGAAGAGCTTAGCGCGGTATCCGATCGCCCCTGTCGGCGGCCTTCTCACCACGCCGGGATTGCCCGATTCCCGGTTGGGCGGTAACAACATGGAGTGATCGAAGACTTCGACGATTCGCAAACCGCAAAGAGCAACGAGTGGCGCGCCTTTCTGATTGGCGCCGCTGCGTTTACCGCGATCGCGTTTCTGTTCGCAACGCAGCGCTATGTCGGAAGCAATGCTGTCGGCAATCAGACGTCGTGGCGCGACGCGATCATCGGCGCTCTCGTGGTATGGTGGAGCTGGGCTGCGCTCGTCCCTCTCATGGCATGGCTCGCGCGTCGCGTGCGAATCTCCATTGAGCGTCCGGCATCGATCGCGATTCACCTGCTCGCCGCCGTCGGCATCACCGTGTTCCACGCTCTCATGGTGGCCACGATCACGCCGCAGTTCTACTATCTCCCCGCGATCGCACCGATTCGCGACATGTTCCGCGGCCGGCTGGCCAGCTCGCTGGCGTTCGACCTGGTCATCTACTTCCTCATGCTCGCGGTCATCTATCTCGTCGGATACGCGCGCGATACCCGGCGCCGGCAGATCGCGTCGGCGAATCTCCAGGCGGCTCTCGCTCAAACTCAGCTTCGTGCATTGCAGGCGCAGCTCCAGCCGCACTTTCTCTTCAACACGCTCAACTCTATAGTAGCGCTGGTTCACGACGATCCGGACAAGGCGACGCTGATGATCCGTCGCTTGTCCGAGCTGCTGCGTTATTGCCTCACCGTGTCCGAGCGATCCGAAGTCGTGCTGAGCGAAGAGATTCAGTTCGCGAAAGCATATCTGGAGATTCAGAAGATCCGCTTCGAGGATCGTCTCGAGTATCGATTCGACGTCGATGACAGAAGTCTTCACGGGGTGGTGCCGAGCTTCATCCTCCAGCCGCTGATCGAGAACGCCGTGAAGTTCTCGCTTGCCGAGGATGAAGATGTCGCTCGCATCGTGGTGAGCGGTGCGAGCCGGAACGGTCAGCTGCAGATCTCAGTCGCCGACAACGGTCCGGGCATCCGCGACGAGACTCTGGCCGAGTCAAAGGGCGTCGGGATTGGGACGACGCGCGCAAGGCTTCAGCAGCTCTACGGAGATAGCGTTGCGTTGAGTCTCGTGAACGCGCCCGAGGGTGGGGCGGTCGCATCCGTGTCGATGCCCTACAGGACGGACGAGACGTGACGTCTTCTCCGCTGCGCGTGCTGATAGTCGATGACGAGCGTCTGGCGCGTCACCATCTCCGACAGCTGATCGACGCAATACCCGATGTCGAATGCGTCGGCGAATCACCCAACGGAAAATCCGCGCTTGTCGCGCTCGATGTATCGCCCGTGGACGTGATGCTTCTCGACATTCAGATGCCAGGTCTCGATGGATTCGAAGTTATCAAGGCGATTCCGCCGGAAAGAATTCCCGCGATTGTGTTCGTCACCGCGTTCGACCACTACGCCGTCAAGGCATTTGACGTGAGCGCGACGGACTATCTGTTGAAGCCGCCCGATCCGGACCGGCTCCGCCGGGCTCTCGAATCAGCGAGAGAACGTTTGCAAAGCCGCACCTTTGCTGCCGAACAATCGCGTCTTCGCGCTCTTGTCGAACGATTGGCCGGCGGCGATCGCGCATCCGCTGAGCTTGTTGTGCGTGATCGCGGTCGCGCTATTCGCATCGCTACTGAAGACATCGACTGGATGCGGGCAGAGGACAACTACGTGCGAATTCATGCGAAGGGAAAGTCGCACCTGATTCGTGGCACGATCGAAGGCATGGAACTGGAGCTGGATACGGACCGATTCGTTCGGATCCATCGCTCGATAATTGTGAACGTCGATCGAGTTCGGGAGCTGCGAAATTCACTGGGCGGCGGTCACGCAATAATTCTCGATTCCGGTGAAAAGCTTCCCGTGAGCCGGGCTCATCGAAAGCGGATGTCCGAGCTCTTCACGGGCCGGTCGCCCCACCGAAAAGTCGGTTCGCCACAATCGGTTTGAGTCGCGTGAACGGGAGGCGCATAGTGATCATGCGGACTCTCACCGAGGCTCACCGAAATGCGACATTCTCTGTCACGCCACATTCAGTGGTCGCTAGTAGTCATAGCCGTCTTCCTGCCGTTCCGGCTCGCTGCGCAGTCTGCCACATTCGCGTCGTTCTCGGGTGCCGCCGGACTTCCCGTCCAGCGCCTCGACATCGACTGGGCCCACTCCGCAGTGGAGTTCACCGTCCGATTCATGGGACTGTCCAATGTTCGAGGAGCGTTCTCGGAATTCGGCGGGACGATCATGTATGACACCGTCGACGCACGACGCTCGACCGTGTCGGTGATCATTCAGACAAAAAGCATAAATACCAACGTCAAGTCGCGTGACGATGACTTAAGAAGTGAGAATTTCTTCGACGTCGCGAAGTTTCCGCTGATCACGTTCCGCAGCGAGCAGATAACCAAGACTCCATCCGGGTTTACAGCGCGCGGGCCATTGACGATACACGGCATAACCAAACAAGTCGCGATTGCGTTCAAGCCGACACACGGCCTGATGAGTGACGGATGGGGCAACAAGCGACGCGGCTTCGCCGGCAAATTGTCGCTCAACCGAAAAGACTACGGGATCCTCGGAACGAAATTCTGGAACTCGGAGTTCGATCCGGGCCGCATGTCCATTTCCGACAACGTCGACATCGATCTCAACGTCGAGGGAGAAGCCAATCAGGTCGAGAAATGGACGACGCCACGGGGAGATTCAGTTCTCAAGGTCATCGCCGCTCAGGGGGTGACGAGGACGATGACGGAATTTCGAACCGTCGCTGCGGACAGCACGACTCAGCTTTCGAAGGTCAAGGGACAGGTCTTGAGCTCAACCGCAACCAAGCTCATGCATCGCGGTGAATATGGCGCGGCGGTCGAAACTTTCCGACTTGCCTCGGAGCTTGACCCGAACGCCGGCTGGGCACAAGCCGGCCTTGGCGAGGCATATCTGATGACGGGGAAGCGCGACCTCGCCATCGAGAGCTTTGGAAAAGCACTCGCTGTGGACTCCCTGAATACGGTGGCGTATGAGTATCTCCGCCAGCTGAAGCAGCCGAGAGGCTCGAAGTAGCGCGTGCAACCCGGGGTGCGCAGCGCGTCTAATGTCTATACGTTAGAGCCGCGCCGGGCGCGTCGAGGTGCAAAATGTTCAGGTCGACAATCGTTGCTATCACGCTGCTGGTTTTCCCCGCGACCTCGCTGGCCGACGATTGGCCGGGGGCCAGAACTGCGACCGTGTTCAGCGAGGACGGTACACATTTCGTTCGGGTAATTCCCGGCGAAAGCATCGGGGACCTGCTTGGATTTCAGGGGTCGAAACGCGGTGCATACGCCAAAGCACTGTACTATGAGCTTCAACCCGACCGATCCTACCGGCTGGCGGCCGAGTTGTTTCTCTTGAATCCCGTCGCGCCAGTCGATCTGCTTTTGAGCAACAGCGGTTATCTCATCGCGTTCGACAACTGGCACAACGTCGGCTATGGGAAGGCGGTAGCGATCTACGGACCTGACGGAATACCGGTTGCGTCCTGGGAGCTCGACCGGCTGTACGAGAAGACGCGTCTCAAGTCGATCGCGATGTCTGTCTCATCGAGGTGGTGGCGGTGC
>JBDTNA010000196.1:0-6389 GCA_039933985.1 Gemmatimonadales bacterium
CCACGCCGATGTTCAGCAGCTCCGCCTCGTCCAGTATTTGTTGAGCGTGGTCATCCGCTCGCAGAAGTTGCTGAAGGTCACCGGCTTCAGAAGATATCCCGCAACATTCAGGTTATATGCGTCGATCTTGTCCTGGTCGTCGTTTGAAGTCGTGAGAACGACGACGGGCAGAGCGGCAAGCTCGGGATCTGCCCGCAGCGCCTGTAGAAATTCGATGCCGTTCATCTTCGGCATGTTCAGGTCGAGAAGTATGAGCCGCCGTTCCTTCGGGACCTCGTCGCTTCGGAGCATCGCCAGCGCGTCGAGTCCATTGCCCGCAACGAACAGCGGATTAGAGACGTTGTTACGCTCGAACGCGCGGCGGACGTTCATCACGTCCACTTCGTCGTCTTCCACGAGCAGGATGTTCAACACTCTGTCCGACATTCAGTTACGCTCCGACTATCTCGACTTTTGGCCAACGGAACTTGAAACTCGCTCCTTTGCCGACGCTCGATTCCACCCAGACCCTGCCGCCCTTCGTTTCCACGATCTTTTGAACTACCGACAAGCCGATTCCAGTTCCTTCGACGGTGTCCCGGGCCTCGAGCGTCTGGAATATGCCAAATATCCGGTCGTGGTACTGAGGCGCGATTCCCTGTCCGTTGTCCCTGACCGAGAACTCGTAAAATAGCTCCGCGTCCGACCAGCTGACTTCGATCAGCGGATTTTCCTTTCCGGTGTGCTTGATCGCATTTCCAATCAGGTTCATGAACACCTGCTGAAGGGGCACCTTCTCAGCGAGTACCGTGGGCATTCCTGGCTCAACCTGGACCCTGGTTCCCGGCGGCGGCGACATGAGATCGACAACCTCCTTCACCAGCTCGCCGGTGTCGATCGATTCCGGCTTTGCTTTCACACGGCCTGCCCGTGAATACTGCAAAATCCCATCTATAAGGGACTCCATACGATGCACCCGGCCGCGAAGCATTTCCATTTGCGACTTGTTCTCGCCGCCCAAGCGCTCCCCGAGATCTTCTTCAATCCACTGGGAAAGGTTCGCAATGCCCCGCAGAGGAGCCTTCAGATCGTGCGATGCGACATACGCAAACTGGTCTAGCTCCTGGTTGCTTCTCGCGAGCGCCTTGATGAGCTGCTCACGCTCTGCCTCTGACCGCTTGCGCTCGGTGATGTCCCTCAGGACCCCGGTGAATGAGGGCAAACCTTCTGAATCACTGCGAGTGATGGTGAGCTCGGACTGAAACTCCGAACCGTCCTTTCTTATTGCCGGGAGCTCGAGTCGCTTTCCAATTACGTGGGCTTCTCCCGTCTGCAGAAATCGCTTCAGACCAGCCATGTGAGCATCGCGATAGCGATCCGGGACGATCAGATCGGCGAGCCGCTTTCCCATGACCTCGTCGCGCGTAAAGCCGAACGTCGTCTCCGCCGCCCGATTGAATTCGGTAATGCTTCCGTTGTTGTCCATCGAGATGATGGAGTCGAGCGTGGAGCGCAGAATCGCCGCTTTCCTCCCTTCGCTTTCGGCGATCGCGCGCTGGGCGAGAAGACGCTGGCTGATGTCCGCAAACGCCACCACAGCGCCCCGGTGCTCGCCTGCATATATGATCGGTGAGCTCGAGAATTCGACGGTTACCGGGCTGCCATCTTTTCGCCAGAATACTTCGTTCTCGCTCGCTGCGTTGACGCCCTTCCGCGCAGCCTCGTAGATCGAACACTCCTCGACCGGATAGGGCCTGCCGTCCGCACGATGATGATGAATCGTCTGGTGCACATTCCTGCCAATGAGCTCAGCGACGGTAAAGCCAAGGAGCGCCGCGCCGGCGCGATTGACGAACGTGCAGTCGCCAGCAACGCTCATCCCGTAAAATCCCGCTTCTGTTGACTCGAGAAGCGCCGACATCTCGCGCGTGAGGCGCGTTTGTTCGTCCGACTGTTTCCTGAGCTGACGACTTTGCCGCTCGATCATCTCGCGTTGAGTCTCGCTCTCGATGACGTCAGAACGGATCGCCCAGTTGATCATGATCGACAGCAGAAACGCTATCAGGCTGCCAATCCCGATTACGAGATATGCGATCAGCTGCTCGCTTTTCTGATTTTTTGCGCGGAGGGCGAGGAGCTTGTTTTCTTCGCGCTCCATTTCGCTCGTGATCGCCCGCGCATGATCCATCACCTGTTTTCCCTGACGAGCCTGGATCAGCTCCTGTGCGGCAGAAAATCCCTTCTCGCTGCGCATGCGAATGATCTGATCGTTGATCTTGAGGTGATCGCCTGCGACGCTCTCGAGTGTGTTGAGACGCTGCTGCTGAGAAGGATGATCGGAAGTCAGCGCGCGCAGCCTGTTGATTGAGCGGGGCACGCTCGTTCGCGCCGCTTCGTACGGGCCAAGAAACGAAGCGTCTCCGGTGATTGCAAACCCGCGAGCCGCCGTCTCGGCGTCATCGAGCCCGGTCACCAGCTTCTGCTGTTCGAGGAGAACCAGGCTGACGTGATTCACTTCCTCGAAGGACCCGGCCGCGCGGGAAACCGCCAGGAATGAAATCACTCCGACCACGAGCACGAGCACCGCCGTGAACAATCCGGCGGCGATCTTGGAGCGGAGCGGAAGCATCATCCCGTCGGGCATTTCCTAATTTAAGCGCCGACGTTTGACGAACGAGCCTGCACAAGCCGAGCGATCCGAATTTTTCGAAGGAGCTTTAGGTACAGGCTTCGGCTAACTGCCGCGCCGAACAATGTGGGAAACGGTCTTTGGAGCCGAAAACGCCTCGCTATTCGACTTCCGCGCCTGACCGTAGACCTTTCGGGGGTACCTGAAGCAATCCGGCGTGTTGGTGGCGCGCACGCAGCCATTGTAGCCAAGGAGCGCCTGGGGCAGTGTGCGTGACTGCTTGAGATTGTCGGCGAGGATTGCGACACCGTGGCAGATGTTCGATTCGATGTCGAAGAGATCCGGCGATGCGCAGCCCCATTTACCGGCATGGAACGGCATCACCTGCATCAGCCCGCGAGCTCCGGCGAAGCTCGTTGCCCGTGCATCGAGATCCGGATTCTCAGTCAGCAGAACTCCGACGAGAAGCGAAGCGCCGACGTTGCGACGACGCCCCTCTTTTACTAGCGCAGAAGCGATCCGATTCGCGCGAACGCCGTCGTTTGTGTGCTTTCGAAGCAGCTGCGCGACGTGCGCCTCTTCGCTTCCCTCGGGAAAATCGCCCGCCGTCGTCGGACTGCCCGTGAGCTCTGCCGCCGTCGGTCGCTCTTGGAGGATCATATCGACGATGTCAGCCAACGTAGGCTTCTTCGCCGTTACGACCGCTGCCGGCAGCGACGCGTTGATGACCTGAACCGCGTTCGTAGCCGTCTGCGAACCGTTCCACCTCGCCTCGAGTCCCGTAACGACGGCAACTGCGGTCACTGCCAGCGCGGATGCAGCAAGCGCTGCCCTCTTCCAGTCCATACATCGTATACTAACGGGTCCGTCGCCCAATCCGGAGCGCGACACGCTTTCAAACGGAACAGCATCGATGCCAAGAATCGCACGCTTCATCGCGTTGACTCTGCTTCTCGCATTGCCGGCCACCGCCGACGCTCAGCAGCTCGCGGTTAGAGGCTATCGCACCGCGAACGAGCACCGGATACTTCGCGAGTTCGTGGATCTGCTCGCGATTCCCAATGTTGCGTCCGATTCCGCCGGCATCGCGCGAAACGCCGCACACATCGTTGCGATGATGGAACAGCGGGGACTTTCTCCACGGCTGCTTACAGGAACCGACAAAGCCGCTCCGCCCCTCATCTATGGCGAATGGAATGTCCCCAATGCGACCCGCACCATCGTCTATTACGCGCACTATGACGGACAGCCCACCGATCCCGCAAAGTGGAGCGGAAGCCTGCCATGGACTCCCGCCCTCCGCTCGCGCGCTCTCGAAAGTGGCGGTCAGACAATTCCCTTTCCTGCAACCGACGCACGCATAAATCCGGAGTATCGCGTGTATGCCCGATCGGCCTCCGATGACAAGGCGGGAGTGTTTGCTTTTCTCACTGCTGTCGATGCGATGAAGTCTGCTGGTCTCACCCCGACGGTAAATGTCAAATTCGTTTTCGACGGAGAGGAAGAAGCGGGATCGCCGCACATCGGAGACATCCTTCGCGCGAACGCATCACTCTTGAAAGCAGACGCGTGGATCATCTGCGATGGGCCGGTTCATCAGTCAGGCCGCAAGCAGGTCGTCTACGGTGTGCGCGGAGACATGAACGTCGACGTCGTCGTGTATGGAGCGAATCGACCGCTGCACAGCGGCCATTACGGAAACTGGGCGCCAAACCCGGCGATGCTGCTAACCCGGCTTCTGGCGTCGATGAAAGACGACGCGGGGCACGTTCTGATCAACGGCTGGTATGATGATGTCACACCTCTCGGCGCCCTCGAGCGAAAAGCGATTCGCGAGCTTCCCCCATTCGACGATACTCTCCGCACTCAGCTCGGATTTGTTCTGGCCGACGGCGCGGGACGTTCCCTGGCAGAGCTCATCAACCAGCCGTCGCTTAACATCAACGGAATCTCGAGTGCGGAAGTTGGTCCCGCCGCGCGCAACGTCATTCCGACGACCGCTGCGGCAACGCTCGACATCCGTCTCGTGAAGTCGGATGACTACAAGCGTCAGATGAGCCGCCTGCTTGCTCACGTAAGGAAGCAGGGCTTCACCGTTCTCGATCATCCACCGACAGCCGCGGAGCGTTTGCGTTATCGTCGCATCGCGATGGTGAAGCAGAGGGGTGGCGCCTACAACGCGGAGCGTACGCCGATGGACTTGCCGATCTCGAAGTCGGTTTTCGCTGCGGTGCAGTCAGCATTTCCCGGCCGCACTCTCGCGATTCCGACTCTAGGCGGAAGTCTTCCGTTGTCGTCAATCAGTGGCGTGATGCACGTGCCGACGATAACGGTTCCGATCGCGAACTACGACAACAACCAGCACGCCGAAGACGAGAGCATCCGGCTCCAGAATCTCTGGGATGGAATCGAGATCATGGCGGCGCTCATGACGCTGCACTAGCGCTGCTTCAGTGGCACCTCGACAGACGCGACCCGCGCGATCAGCTCGGCCGCCTTCTCCAGCTCCCTCACTTCCTCGCTGGTCATTGTCGAAAGCCTGGCCGCGAGATTGGTGACGCGGTTGCTGCGGCCAAGTGACATGATTTGCTCGCCTTTCTTGGTGGCGTGGATCATCGTGAGCCGCGCGTCAGTATGGCTCGCCCGCCGGGTTACGTAGCCGCCGTCCTCCAGTGCGGTGACGAGCCGCGTCATTGTCGGCGGCTTCACTTGCTCTATCGCGGCCAGCTGGCCCAGGGTCTTCGGCCCCCCGAATACGATTACAGAAAGCGCGGAGAGTCTTGGCGCGGTCAATCCCGTTGCCTCGTCGACTTTCCGCAGCGACCTGAGCAGATGTATCGCCGCGGAATGAAGCCGGTCGGCGATTCGCTCATTGCGTGGTCTGTGGATACTGGTCATATTCATTAGCAAAGCTAATGATTATTCCGGACACGAACAAGGAGCATCCATGGATACCAAGTCGGAAGGACTCTCTCTCAGCACGATCGGTCAGATATCCATCATGGTGAAGGACCTCGCCAGGGCAACCGCCTTCTATCGAGATACGCTCGGAATAAGGCTTCTGTTCGAAGTTCCGGGCATGGCGTTCTTCGATGCAGGTGGTGTGCGACTGATGCTTGGAAAAGCGGAGAAGCCCGAGTTCGATCATCCCGCGTCGATTCTGTATTACAGGGTCGCGGACATCGGCGGAGCTCACGACAAACTCGAATCGCGCGGAGTGAAAGTGGAGCACGAGCCGCGTCTTGTCGCGCCGATGCCCGATCACGATCTGTGGCTCTCCTTCTACCAGGATTCGGAAGACAACTATTTCGCGCTCATGAGCGAAGTTCCTCGCTCGTAGAGGTGAACAACATTTGTTACACCACTGTATGTGGTCCGAACGGCAGTCAACGCAGTGTACGGAATTCGTAAAATCGCGGTTAAACGACACCAAACTGCAAACCCTCCGTAGGGTATTCATGTCCAACGAGCATAAGACCAAAGCAACGAAGCTCGTTTTCAATTCAGTGAGGCGTTATGCAGGCACCATGGCACGAAGGAGATGAATCATCGACGACCTGTTCGGTGTGCGGAAAGCAGGTCCGCGCCCGCTACGAGACGCGCGATCTTCGAATGAATCGATCCGCGATAACATTCTCGAATATTCTGGTGGGCGTTTGCAGCGAGTGCGATGCGACGATTTCTCTACCGCGTCAATCGATCGCGCAGATCCGCGAGCTGAGCTGCTGGAAGTAATCCGGCGGAGATAAAAGTCTGGCGCTGTGGGGGCGGCCAGGCCTAC
>JBDTNA010000197.1:0-6385 GCA_039933985.1 Gemmatimonadales bacterium
GAAGACGAGGCGCACAAGGTCGGCCTTCGCATCGCCCACCACGTCGGCGTCGAAGAGACAACTGCATGGGACGACATCAGGCTCGGGACAACAAGCATCGAGCATTGGTACGGAATCCCCGATGCTGCACTCCTCGACGGCGTTCAGGGTTTTCCGCCGAGCTACAATTACAACAACGAAGTCGATCGTTTCAGATTCGCCGGGCACCTGTGGCGCGAGGCCGACCCCGCCAAGCTGCTCACAGTTCTCGACGCAATGATCACGAAGAACGTCGCGTGGGTTCCAACTCTCGACATCTACGAAGCGAGCCGCGATCTCCAGCGAGCGCAGACGCAGCCCTGGTTCAAGGACTACCTCCATCCGACGCTCGAAGAATACTTCCGCCCGAACCCGCAGAACCACGGCTCATACTTTCTCGGATGGACGTCGACGGACGAAACGTTCTGGAAGGAGAACTACCGCATCTGGATGGATGCGCTTCGCGAGTTCGAGAAGCGGGGTGGACTAATCGGCGCCGGCGACGATGCCGGCTTCATCTACCAGATGTACGGATTCGGCCTGATCAGAGAGCTGGAGCTGCACCAGGAAGCCGGCTTTCCGACGATCAAGGTCATTCAGCACGCCACGAGCAACAACGCGAAGATTCTCGGCGAAGAATCAAGACTCGGCCGTGTCAAAGTCGGCTACCTCGCGGACCTGATCGTCGTGGATGGGAATCCACTCGAGAATCTGAAAGTGTTGTACCCGACGGGAGTCGATCAGATGATCAATGGCAAGGAAGTCCACGTTGGCGGAGTGCAGTGGACGATAAAGGATGGGATCCCATATAATGCGCCCGCCATGCTTGCCGACGTAAAGGAAATGGTGAGGCAGGCGCGAGCAGCAAAAACTCGATAGAAACCCGCGCTATCTCAGCTTGTCGAGGCGCATCACCACCGGCGGCAGCGCGCGCTCGCCTTTCCTGATCTGTCCGTTGTCGTCGAACGTTCCATATCCGCCGTTGGCGATGAAGTAATAGTCCGAGCCGACAAACGTGCCGTGTGTCGGCTCGGTAATCGACTCGGCATTCTGCGCGACAACTGTTGCCGAGACTACAGAGGTTCCGTTCTCGCCGAGTGAGATCTTCAGAAGGCGATTGGGATTGGTTCCGTTCTGCACGCCGATGAGAGTGCGCGGTCCGGCCATCGTCAGGCCGTCGATTCCGTTCAGCGCGATATCATGCGAGTGAGTGAGCCACTCGACATGGCCGCTCGATCTTTCGATTCTCGCGATTCCCCGAGCGTAGTCGGCGACATAGAAATATTTCCCGCCTTCGGCAACGGCGGGACCCTGCGGTGATCTCAGCTCGCCGGGCGGGACGAGCAACTCTAGCTGCTTTCCCTGAGGAACGACGTACACCGCACCGGATTTTCCGTCGGCCACGATAACATCGCCGTTTGGGTCGACAGTCATGTCACCAGCCTGATGCGGCCCGTCGTTTGGCAGGTCGTAGCGCTGAAGCAGTGAACCTGTGGTCAGGTCGTACCTGAGCAATGTCGAGCGACCCTGTTGAGTGCTGTCGTAGCTGGCCGCAAGCGGGACTGCTTCCGCGCTTGCCCAGAGTGTGTTTCGCGGACGATCGACTGCAACAGCAAGCATTCCCCAGCCGGGCGCAATTCCTCGCGCAAACGTCGAGATCACTCCGTCGTGCGTGACGGTGACAATGGTCGATCGCCGAACACTCGTCACGAAGAACTTTCGCCCAAGCGCATCGTATGCGATGTCTTCGGCTACGAACTCGGAGTCGGGGAGCGTGAATGCCGCATGTGTGGTTCCAATTGGATTGGCGTTGGCCTTGATTCGCGCGAGGACCGCGTCCCAGGCCGGCGTTCCACGCAGCGAAACAAGGTCAGTATCGGCTTCGAGTGGACGGATGAGTCCCATCGCCGCGAAATTTCTCAGACTGGCATACGCCGTCGCGGTGTCGCCCAGGTGGGCGTGAATTCGTGCGTTGATTACGCGAACGTTCGGGTGTCCGTTGAGAATTGCATCGAGTATGACAACCTCGTCGCGATACCGCATCCAGTCGCGGGCTTTGCGCGCTGCGGCGGCGAGGCTGTCATGATATGCATAGCGCTGCATCGTCGTCTGGGTTGCGGGCGAGCCAGCGCTCGCTGCCGTACCTCCTGCCTGTCCCTGGGCCGATACGGGCGGAACATTGGCAGCCAGTAACAGCAAAGCCGAGGTGACCAGGATCCGCGTGGAACGATTCATGTGAGCTTTGGTCATTCGCGTGAGTTCGATTTAGTGGGCGCAGCGCTCACGCTATTCTGGCTGTCCATCGCCGGATGGAACAGCCCCACAATTGTCAGTTTTCCGTCAGAACCGCGTCTACTACGTACTCGACAACCTTCGACTACGTAGAACGGCGGATACTTCTGCCTCTCGTTTCCCGCGATTCTTCTCGCGTCAGACACAAGGAAACGAGCCATGCTTCACAAAACTGCCAGTCTGCCTAATCCCGTAATCGCCGGAATCAGCTACGTGTTTCCGGCCTGCAACCGCTCGGTGCGCCAGCTTGCAGGGGATTCGATGCTGCAGAGCAGCGCCGAAACGATGGAGGCGTTCGGATTCTCGAACGTTCATGTGGGAACGTCCGAGACTCCATACGATCTCGCACGCGAGGCGGTAAGCCGGCTGCTCGTGGATAACGGCATCGAGCTCGACAGCGTTGGCCTGCTGATATATGGCGGAACTCCCGGGACAATGGCGTTCAGTCCGGCTGATGAAGCCGATTTGGCGAGCGCGGGCTTTTGCACCACCGACCGGTTCAAGTACCCGTCTGCGCGACTCCAATACGACCTGGGCCTCACGAGCGCATCGGTTTTCGGACTCGACCAGCTCGCCTGCACGACACTTCTCGGCGCCGTGCGTATTGCGCGGTCGCTCTGCATGACTGAAGGAATCGAGCGCGCGGTATGCGTCGCCTCCGAGTTCTTCCCGATGCATGCCGGGCGTGAAGCAATCTTCAACTGCACGTCAGATGCGGCCTGCGCCGTACTCGTGGAAAGGAGTGGTCCACGAAACCAGCTCGTTTCAGGATCGACCGTAACGAAGGGTTACTACTGGAACACCGACGCGATGCGTGACGAAGTCGTCGCGTCGTACTTCCCGACGGCGAGGTTTGTCGCTGAGCGAACCATCGGGAACGCTGGATGGAAACCAGCGGATGTAGACTGGATCATCCCGCACAATGTGAGCATGCGCAGCTGGCAGATCCTCTCCGGCCTGCTGCGGCTGCCCAATGCGAAGCTCTGGTCGGAGAACATCGCCCGACACGGGCATACGCTCGCCGGTGACAATTTCATCAACTATCGCGACGCGCTCGATGCGGGTGCGATCGAGGCAGGGCAGCGAGTGCTCCTGTTCTCCTACGGTTTCGGCGCGCATTGGACGGGACTGGCGGTGGAAGCATGATTGCGAAACCGCAGACCCTGTTCATAACCGGCGCGACTGGATTGGTCGGCGGCGATGTCCTGGAGCGGATGCTTCGGGCTGATCCGACGATGCGCGCGTACGCTCTCGTCCGCGGCGCCGCCGGTGAGTGTCATCTCCGCTCAACTCTCGGCGCCCTCGCCGCCCGCGTCGTTCCGGTCCGCGGAGATCTGCTCCGGCGCGGACTCGGAATCGACTACGAGATTCGCAAGGCGCTGACGCGTGAAGTGACGATGGTCGTTCACGCCGCGGCAGATACCACATTCTCGCGCTCGCTTGCCGAATCGCGAATGGTCAACCGCGAAGGCACACGCCAGCTGCTTTCGCTGTGCAGGGCAATCGGGTCGCTGCGCCGCTTTTCCTATGTCAGTACTTCGTACGTTGCCGGGCGTGCGCTCGGACTGGTTCTCGAACGCGACAACGGCGTTGGTGCCGGCTGGGTCAACGCTTACGAGCGATCGAAATACGAGGCAGAAGCTCTCGTTCGTGAAAGCTCGCTCGACTGGGTGATCTTTCGGCCGAGCACTATTGTGTGCGACGCGGTAAATGGACGCGTGTCGCAGGTGAATGCAGTGCATCGCGCACTGAAAGTGTACAATCGCGGTCTCGCGGCAATGATGCCGGGCGAACGCAACGACACGCTCGACGTCGTACCTGCGGATTACGTGAGCGACGCGATTGCGCGTGTGACTCTCGATCCTCACGCCTCAGCGCAGACTCTGCATCTGTGCGCAGGAGCCGGAGCGATCTCGATCGGAGACCTGCTCGATGTCGCGTACGATCTGTGGGCGACCGACCCGATGTGGAAGCGACGCGGTATCGAGCGCGCGGTGCTCGCTGATCTCGCGACATACAACCTTTTCGCCGAGGCCGTAAGAGAGACTGGCGATCACCGACTCGCGTCGATCCTGCAATCGCTGTCGCATTTCATTCCTCAACTGGCACTGCCGAAACAGTTCGACACGCGTATCGCCGACGCGCTTGTCGGCCACGCGGCGCCGGCCGTATCGAGCTATTGGGCATCCATGCTGGCCCACCTACTCGCCAGCAACTGGGGCACCGCGAGGAAGGCAGCATGAAGACCTCGTTCCAGTTCATCACCGACATGGTGCAGTGGCTCAACACGCGAGTCGCACGTCCCGGCGTCACCGTTCACGCCGACACGCCGCTGTTCGAGGGCGGACTGATCGACTCCATCCGCGTTCTCGAGCTAATCGCCTGGACCGAGGATGCGATCGGTTCGATGATTCCCGACGCGCAAATCCGAATGGACAATTTCAGAACGGTCCGGCGAATCGCCGGAGTGTTCATAAAGGAGGGAGCCGATGCGGCTGCCTGAAGACGTCGCTCGCGATCTGGTCAAGCGCGGAGAGGTGTGGGATTCCGCGCTGGGGGTCAGTGGCATGAGAGGATCACTCGCCCGGCTCGATCGGGGAGTTTCGGCGGCAATCGGTGAGGTTGCACACCGCTACACTGATGACGAGTGGGTGATGCCCAAGACGATCTCGTTCGAAACGCTCGAGCGCGCGAGCTACTTCGAGTCGTTCCCTCAATGGCTGAGCGGCGCCTCTCACATGAGCGGTGACGAGTCCGTTCTCGAGCGAGTTGCGACGTCGATGTCGCCCGGCGACACGGCGCGCGAATCATTTTCGCCGGTCAAGGCCGCGCTGCCGCCAGCGGTTTGCTACCACACTTACGCGGCGCTTCGCGGGCGATCGATCGTCGCGCCTCTGATCATGACCGCCGAAGAAACCTGCTGGCGTCATGAAAGCGGCCGTCTCTCGAAGCTCGAGCGAGGCTGGGCGTTCACAATGCGCGAGATCGTTTGTCTCAGCGATTCCAACTGTGCCGAGATGTTCCGGAAAAGCGCAATGGAAGAAGCCGTGATCCTGGCTGAGTCGCTCGGGTTGACGGTACGAGTCGAGCTCGCGACCGACCCGTTCTTCGCCCCAACGGCGCGAGGCAAGGCGATTCTCCAGCGGGTAAAAGCGCTCAAGCACGAAATGATCATCGACTATCCTGATGGACGCTCGCTTGCAATCGCGTCCTTCAACAATCACGAGCTGTTCTTCGGCGACGCGTTTGACATCTCGCTTGCGGACGGGAGTCCAGCGACGAGCGCCTGCGTTGCGTTCGGAATCGAGCGATGGGTGTTAGCAGTGCTGATGACCCATGGACTCGATCAGGAAGACTGGCCCGATGCTCTCACAAGATCTGTTGTCGCGGAGATCGGATCATGACGGCCACAGTGCGTCCCGTTCAGCGCCTGTATGCGCGAAGTGCATCAGCGGCCGATCGTGGAAGCTGGTCGGTGGAGCGCGACATCCCATGGCGGAACATCGATCGGGCGCGCGCTTATGCGCGGCCAGAGATTCTCGTCGCACTTCGCGATGCAGCGCTCATCGAGTCATATCATCCCGTTAATCTTTCACGGCTGTTGAAGGTGATGTGGGACGACGTCGATGCGTGCGTTGTGCTTTCACTCGAGCTCTACGAGGGGTTCAAGCATTTCCATGCCCTGCGCTCCTTCCTCGAGGCGATCGACTTCGAGCCGGCGATCACCGATGAAGAGCTCGTCGAGATTCGTCGCGCACAGTCCGGCGTCGAGGTCTCGCCAAGTGAGATAATCGAGCGTCTCGTCGAGTTCATGTTGTCCGAGCACCTCGCTCACTACTTCTTCCGGCGCCTCGGCGAGCGGGCCGAAGATACGGTCCTCGCCGACATGCTGTCGATGATTGCGGCGGATGAAGTTCGTCACGCGCAGAGCGCGTCAGATCTGATCGCAGCGCGAATCGCTGCCGATTCGAGCGTGATACCGCGCGTGCTCGATGCCGCGCTTCACTTCCATCACTTCGTTCAGCAACTGTAAATTCCTTCGAATCACTCGGAGAAGGGTAACCTTCCACAGCCT
>JBDTNA010000198.1:0-6375 GCA_039933985.1 Gemmatimonadales bacterium
TCGGTCTAGTGCCTCACCCGCCCCAATCGCGAAACGACAATTGTATCGACCGAGCGATTGCGCGAAACGATCAACGAAAAGTTGCTCGCCCCGTACCCGATTCCAATCGGCGAGTAGGTGATCGACGTTCGATTGGTCGCGAGCGAAACGCCGTGAGCCAATCCAACTTCTCGCGTGCGAATTACCTCCGGGCCTGCTCGGATCGAAATGGCGCGAGCACCGACATCGATATTTAGACTGACCTGCTGGCCGCGAGAAATCGCAACGTGACGGGCCAAAGAAAACATCGATTCGATCTCAGTCACGGCGCCGCGAACCTCGATCGCATCGATGAACCTCCATGCCCGCGGAAGCCCGATCGCCATCAGTGCTGCCGCGAAGGCCACGACAATGGTCGTCTCGATTATTGTGAAGCCGGCGCGATTTTGGTGCATGCCCGGAACTAACATCGGGCAGCGTTCAGCGCGTGAGCGGAACCAGGCGAGTGCAAGCATTGCCGTGCGCTCGCACTTCGACTATCTCACCGAACAGGGCGCGTTAGTTTCAGGGTATATCAAGCACGGGAGATTGATGAAAATCGGCATCGAATACTGCACGCTTTGAAACTATGAGCCCCGAGCCGCCAGTCTGGCGGCTGAGCTCAGGGACCACTACCCCGGCGTCGATATCGAGATGATTCCGTCCCGCGGGGGGCGGTTTGAGGTCCTCCGCGACGGCACTCCGATTTTCGAGAAATCAAGGCTGGGCCGGCATGTCAAGCCTGGCGAGATCAGGAAAATTCTCGACGCCAAACCACGCTGACCGAGAGTGCGTCTAATCGTCTACGGAAAGTGTCCCCGCAGTTGGACAATCGGCCCAACCCGCCCTGCGTCCTGAATGCGTAAGTCGTTGTAAACCTTATTGTTACGTCACCATGCCACGAATGGCACCCCCAATGCAAAAGGATGAGACCATGACAATCCTTTCGTTCTCGCGGAATAACGCGGGGAAGATCAATAGATGGGGGTTCGCACTCCTCGCCGCGGGGATTCTCGCGGCGGGGAGTCCCGCGAATTCGCAGGGGCTGCCAAGGCTGCCCGGCGTGCCGATTCCCGGACTCCCGAAGCGCACGCAGGGACCGGCGGTTCCCCCGGCTTATCGGCCACCTGCGGGCATGTGCCGTATCTGGATCGAGGGAGTTCCCGCGGGCCAGCAGCCGGCACCGACTGACTGTGTCACCGCTGTCCGAAACAGGCCAGTCAATGGTACGGTCATCTTCGGCGAATCGCCGAAGCGTGATGGAGACAAGCCCAAAAAAGGGAAGTCGAAGAAGGACAGCAACGACTCCCCTGACCAATAAGGAGAAGTAACGATGAAGCGCTTTTCATTCATGATGGGTCTCGTTGCTGCAACGATGGTTGCAGCTCCGCTTGCGGCGCAGTCCCGCAATAGCGGTCCCTGGTGGGATCCGTCAAATACCGGTCAACGTACCGACACTCGCAACGGATCGGTCTACGGCCGAGACGGCAGCGTCTACGATAACGGAACCCACGGTCGGAACACGCGAGTGGACGGCCAGTGGCATCTCGCCGGCCGCGATCGTAACGGCAACAACGTTTACGTTCGCACGCGCTATGACTCGAACGGCAACGTCGTCCAGGAAGCAGCACATCGCAACATCCTCGGACGCTACAGCGTGTTCGATCGGCAGGTCGTCCAGAACGCGAACAACCGCAACAACCGTGTGTACGGCCGAAACGGCCGCAACGACCGCAACGACAACGATCGCAATAACGACGGCTGGGAAGATTCAAACGGCCGCGACCGCAACGATCGCTGGGACCAGAACAACGGTCACGACAACGGCAAGCACAACGGCCAGACCAAGAGCAAGAACAAGAACAAAGGTCGCCGCGACTAGCTGACAGACAGTTCAGAAGCGTGGCTCCGGCCCCGGGGGGAGTGATTCCACCCGGGGCCATTTTATTGCAAGTTGCCGGGTAATGCGCAACGTACGCGACCAGTTTCTCCCTCCCGATCACGCAGCGTTCGTTGCGGCCGAGCCGCTAACCGGAAGGATCATCGTCATCGCGCCGACGCGGGCAGCGTGCGAGACGATCGAGCTGGCCCTGGGCCTCCACATCGACACCGTGATGGAGCAGCAGCACGGCCAGGAAATCCGAAACCTCGCCGCGGCGGGTAAGGGATTCGGCATCGTCGCCGGCACGGGAACTGGAAAGACGCTTTCAATCCGCCCGATTTCCGAAACAATTCTTCGGACGAACGAGCTGCGCGTCGGCGTCGTTAACCGTGAGCGCGAAGCAACACCGGAAACACCGACATGGAACGTCATCATCGTCACGACCGGCATCGCCAGACGCTGGTTTCAGGACGGTGACATTCTGCCGACCGACACGCTGATCATCGACGAGATACACCAGACATCGGCCGAGCTCGAGCTCTGCCTCGCATTAGGCAAGCGAGTGGGGTGTCGATTCATCTGGCTGTCAGCGACTGTCGATCCGACGTTCTACGCGAACTATCTCGAGGCCGCTCAAGTTCTTCAGAGCTACGCCTTCGATCCAGCTCGCGCAGCCGACGTAAAAGTCATTCGAAAGGACCCGAAGGAATTTCTGGACGACCGGTTTCTCCTTCGCGTCATCAAGGACAAACGCGGTGTCGGAATGTTTCTGCCGACTCGAGCTGGAGTGGAGGAAGCGGCGGAAACGGTTTCAACTCAGTTTCCGCGAATCAACACCGCGTACTATCACGGTGGTGAGCCGATTCGCGTCATTCGGCCGTTTCTCGAAGGCGGAGAAAAGAAGCCGTATTTCCTCGCGATGACTGCCGCCGGCCAGAGCGCGCTCAACGTAAAGGGTCTCGACACAGTCGTGATCGACGACACCCGCTTCGGCAACATCATCGATCGCGGACGTAACGTCCTCACTCGACTCCACCTGGGCGCCAACGAAATTCTTCAGATGGCAGGCCGCGTGCACGGCCGCGTTGAAGGTGGCAGGGTTTTCATTCTTTCCGATCGCGACATTCAGTTCGCGGCACTCAAGCCGACCGCTCCGGAATTTCAGCTCGCCGGAGATTCGGAGCGCGTAGCGATGACGTGCGCAGATCTGGGCGTCGATGCATCGGCACTGGATCTGCCTGTCCCGCTTGACCGGATCGCATACAAGAAAGCCGTCACGCTTCTCGAGCAGCGCGGCATCATCGAGAACGGCCGGCTCTCGACATATGGAAAGGCGGTCGAAGCGCTGCCAGTCGATAGACCATGGGCCGAGCTGCTCGTGAATGCCGACGATGAACTCGTTCCGTACCTCGCTGTGATGAGCTCGGTAGAATCGCTGCATCGGATGACGCGTGAAGAGCGCGATCTTGCCGGATTGGTTGTTCCCGGAAGCGATCACCTCACCGCGTACAATCTCTACGCCGAAGCGTACGAGCGATGCGGATACGTCGGCGAGGTATATGGGCTGCCACGACACCTCTTCACCGAGGATATCGAGAAGTGGGCCGAGCGTCGTGGAGTTCTCGTCAAGGCAATTGAAGATGCAGCTCTTGGAATGGCGAGCGTATTTCGCGGCGTCAAACTCGAGCTGCCATCGAAGATGCCGATCGCGCGCGAGCACGTGCATCGAAAGTTCGCCGAGCTTCTCGCGCGGTTCATGCCGCTCGATCTGGTAATCGACGAACAAACAGCGGACGGCACAGAAGCGCGCGTTTCGAAGACGAGCGTTTGTGGAAGCTGGGGACCAATTGCTGGAGTGCTTCGCTACTTCGCCGACAGATCAGGCAATCCGCGAGCGGCGATCGAGGGAACGCAGATTCCGATGCATCACATCCGGAAGTACGCGACGCGCGGAATTTCGGAGATTGCGTTCAATCAGAAGCACAAAGGTGGATCGCTCGTCATTCAACGCACGCTCGAATACTTCGGCTTCGAGCTCGAGCGGGACATCGAGATCATCCACGAGTTTTCACCTGATCTCGCGCCAAAGATTCGTCATGAATTGGCCGAATCACTCGCGCGTGGACAGGTGAGACATCCGTCGGTGAAGAGAAATCGCGCGGCTGTCGAAGAGATTCGTCAGACATATCGTCGCTCTGGCGGAAAGACTCCGCGATTCGGATTGTCGGATTTGACGAAGTGGTACGAAGATCGACTGTCCGACGTGAATTCGATGAACGATCTGCGCAATGCGCGAATTGTTCTCGATCGCGAAGAGATCGTTCCCCGTGATGTTCGCGAGCAATACGCCGACTTGCCCGAGACGGCGATAATTCGCGATCGCGAAGTTGACATCGAGTACGACGTGGAAGACCCGGATGGCTCGCCCTTTGGAATCGCGCGGCTGCGTCTGCCTGAGAAAATCGCGAGGACGATGTCGGAGTCGGAGATACCGCAGCTCGATCGCCCGATTCGGTTTGTCGTGATCAGAGGACAGCGGGGCGCCGTTCGCGCCAACACGCTCGAGGATCTCCAGGAGCTGCTCGCGCAGCCGTGGTCGCCCGATGAGGTGGATGAGCCCCCGGAGTTGAGCGAGTATGACTCGCGAGATGAACAACGGGCTCGTGATCTGGCCAGAAATCAGCGGCATGGGCGGAACACCCATGGCGACAGCCAACGGGGCCCGCGCGGTCGAGGTGGTCGGCCGGGCAGTTCCGACGGCGGCGACCGCCGTCCGGGAAAGGGGCCGCGAAAACCGGGGCGTGGCGGGGGATCGCGTCGTAAATTTCGCGGGCGATGACTACAGAATTTCAGCGGCACTTCAGTCAACACCTCGAAGTCGTAGCGACGGGAATGGAAACGCTCGAGGGCGTTGCCGAAGCATCGGCGAGCGCAATTATCGATGCGTTAGCAGCCGGCAGGAAAATTCTGACCTTCGGCAACGGCGGCAGCTCTGCTGAAGCGAGTCACCTCGCCGAGGAGCTGATGGGGCGGTTCCGGAAAACGCGTCGTCCATTTCCAGCGATCTCGCTGTCGTCCGATTCGGGGACAGTTACCTGCATCAGCAACGATTTCGGATACGAAACAGTTTTCGAGAGACAGATCGAAGCGCTCGCGCAGCCGGGAGATGTTGCGGTTGCCCTTACGACCAGCGGCAAATCGGAGAATGTGGTGCGCGGACTCGACGCTGCGAAGCAAAAAGGCGCTGTCACCATTGCGTTAACTGGTTCGGCGGGCCTTACGAGGGCGGATGCCGATCATGTCCTGGCGGTTCCGAGCAGCGACTCAGCTCTGATCCAGGAGATCCATCTCATAATCATCCACATCTGGTGCGCTGAGATAGACAACGCTCTCGGGTAATCTGACGGGTTCAGCTTGAAGTCAAATAAAGATTGAGGCACGGGAGCGGCGGGAAGTGCAGTCGTTGCTGCGAAGCACGACATTCGAAAGCTCAACGCCGAGCTGCTCCGGCTTTATCGGGAGATAGCCGCAGGCTGAATCACGTCGTCAGATTGCCACGTCTTCCTCAGCCGGCATCTCATCCTCGTTCATCGCCTGCTCCTCTGTAGATAGCGCGTCGTCCTTGTAGGAAATCCAGCCGGTCGTTCCGTCGGCAACCAGCTCGACTTCCGTGCCGAACGGCAGCGTCAGGTTCGGGACTTCGTGTCCAGCCGGAAAATCCATCAGGATTGGAATGTCGAGATCTGACAGAAGGTCGAGTAGAAAGTCCTCGAATTCGTCTTCTTCGGATCTGTCGAGTGAGAGATGGCCGAAGACGACTCCGCGCACATCGTTGAGCAGACCGGCTGCGCGCAGGTGAACGAGCCTTTCGTCGGCGAACGACATTGGATCGTACGTCTCTTCGATGAAGAGAATCGCATCGCGTGTGTCGATCTCGTATGACGTCCCGATCGTCTGCTGCATGAGCGACAGGTTCCCACCTGTCAGTCGTCCGGTGACTTTGCCCGGCCTTACAGCTCGCGCGACATCGCGGCCCATTTTTGTGGCTGGGCGCGGATTGGTCATCGCTGTAAGAAGGGAGCTCGTTGTAGGGTCGCGTGCGATTGGAATCAGGTCGTCGACCGTTGGACCGTGAAAGACGCGAAGGTTGCACTGCCGCATGAGCCACAGATGCAGCGCGGTGATGTCGGAATAGCCGACGAAAATCTTTGGGTTTCGTCGGAATACCTCAGGCTCGAGGTATGGAATCATTCTCGTCGCGCCGTACCCGCCCGTTCCACCGATCACGGCTTTCACTCGTGGATCGAGCCACATCCCCATGAAATTCGCTGCGCGTCGTTCGTCCTGCCTGCGCGTGAACTTTCGCATCTCGAGAATGTCAGGATCGAGAATTACGCCGTATCCCGCGCGCTCGAGCGCCTTCGCGCCGCGCATCAGCTGGCCCTCGCGTGGTGACTAAGAAGGTGCGACGACGC
>JBDTNA010000199.1:0-6362 GCA_039933985.1 Gemmatimonadales bacterium
CGGAGCCGCAAATCCTGGTGTCGTGGGCCGCGGCCGACAACGAGCCGCATATCCTCGGCGACACCACGCTTGTCACCACCGCGCAAATGCCGCAACGCGCGCGGTCAATGCGTTCAAAGTCGGCAACGATGGAAAGCTTACGAAGATCGACTCTTCGCCGCTTCCAGGCAATTTCCCGAACGTGGCAGGTCTCGCAGCGAACTAGCTGATCGACTCTGCAAATGAAAAGGCCGATCGCAAAATGCGAGCGGCCTTTTTCTAATGGGAGATTGCTCCCCGGTGTGCGGGCACATACGGCGCCGCTGCATCTCCCCATAATTCACGGAGTCGCTCGTCACGTCCGCATCCTCGTCGATACGCTTCATATCGATCCGGATTCCTGTCGGCAAAACGCTGGTGATAATCTTCGGCGCGCCAGAAGCGAGCGCCGGCGACGATCTCGGTCACAATGGGAGTCTTGAAATGACCGGAACGATCGAGGGCTGTCTTCGATGCGGTGGCGGCAGACCTTTGCGCGGCGCTCCGGGTGAAGACTACCGTTCGATAGTCGGAACCTCCGTCGCAGAACTGCCGGTCCTTCGTAACCGGATCGATATTATGCCAGAACACGTCGAGCAGTTTCTCGTAGGTCACTTTCGCTGGATCGAACTCGACCTGTACCGTCTCGGCATGCCCCGTCGTCCTTGTGTTCACCTCTTCGTAGGTCGGGTTTCTGGTGTGCCCGCCCGCGTAGCCGACGGTTGTCCCGATCACTCCGGGGACGTGCTGGAATGGGCGCTCCATGCTCCAGAAGCAGCCGCCCGCAAATGTTGCCGTGTCGAAACTGGAATTCGTTCGACTGACCGTGCGCGCGGAAACCAATGAAGCCGCGCGGGTGCGGATCGAGTCGTCTCGCACGTCCACGCTGGACGTGTCCTGCGTCAGAATCGCTCTCGATGTCTCGGCCACAGCCTGCGCCGATTCAGTCTGACTGCACGCCTGAACTGACGACAGTACCACACTCAATCCCAGAATCCGCTTAGTCCATCTCATGATCACGCTCCTTTCTGGCGACCCGGCATAGACCGTACCCGAATGTCCCGCCGACCTCCGATCAGCTCTCTCACGGCAGATCGATCGCGCGGCAGTCGCGTCTGTCATCACAAGAAGAGATAACTTGTTTCTGCGTCCTCTCGAATACGGCGGAACGTCGCCTGTAAGGATCCATGGCCTCAATCCGCCCAAATGACCTCTCCGATTGTAGAATCCGCGCACGGGTCCATTCCCGAAAGAACATACGAGCGGTTGAGAGATCTCATTATTCGTGGAAGAATTCCCGCCGGCGCGCGAGTAGTGGAAGCCGAGGTGGCCCTGCAGTTCGGCGTGAGCCGGACGCCTGTTCGAGAAGCCCTCGCCCGGCTCATTCATGAGCGCTATTTAGTGCCAACGTCCACCGGGAGACGCACACAGCTGGTCGTTGCCCACTTTACGAGCGACGATGTCCGCGAGCTCTGGGGAATCATCGGAGCGCTGGAGAGCTACGCCGTCGCAAGAGTCACCGCCCTTTCCGAGCCGAAACGGACTGTTATCGCTGATGATTTGAGAGAGCTCAACCTCGACTTGAAGGCAGAATCCCAGTCGCGCCCTCGCGACCCCGATAAATTGTTCGAGCTGCAGACAGCATTTCATCTTCGATTCGTTTACGAGACTGCGGGTTCGCATCTTCGCTCCATTTATGACGCCGTGCGCCCGCAGGTGCAGCGCTACGAATGGATTTACGGAACGCGGTCTGAGTCGCAGTACCAGCCGTCAACGAACGAGCACATGCGAATCATTGCCGCGATCCGTCTGGGAGATGCCGCGGCTGCCCAGGCGTCCGTGGTCAGTCACTGGAGAAAAGCAGCCGTCCGAACGGCCAAGGTCATAGAGGAGCTTTCCCGCCAACCGAGGCGAAAGCTTCGAACGTCGTTCCGCTGACTGTATCGCGCTTTCAAACCGACCAGTCGCCAACCACGCACGCCGCGCCGCCTGATTTGGCCCCACCCGAACAACCCGCAGATTGCTACGGAACGCATTGTGCACAATGGTGAGGTTGGCCTGGCTACATGAGACCGGCAGCAATCGGATTTGTGACCTCCCGATGTACAGGCTGAGGGGCCATAGATTCGCCGACCAGATGCGATCGGGCGGGGAGAGGCCAATCCGCTTCTCCTCACGTCACCTTCATGGCAACGCGGGAGCGGGGATGAAAAAATGGATTGGCAGGCACAAGATACTGGCGCCGTCGCTTCTGGTCGCGGGCATGGCTGCCGCCGCCGGGGCAACGCTGCTCGCGTCCGACCACCAGCAAACGGTATTCACTGAGACGCGCCCGCACTACGACATTACTGACGTACATGCGTTCCCCGCGGCGACGGCTGGGCGCATAGTGCTCGCGGTCACCACAAGTAGCCCGCTTCTTCCGCAGCAGCTCCAGTATCACGGGTTCGGAGACGGAAGCGAGCAGCTCTACCAGATCAAGATCGACAATACGGGAGACGTAAACGAAGACCTGGTTTTTCAGGCAACCTTCAGCGGGACGATTCCGAATCAGATCGTTACCGTCCGCGGTCCTGTCGCACCGAACGAGACGGGCGTCAATAACACACTTCTCACTTCCCCAATAGTCGCGACCGGGCCGGTCAACACGATCCTTGGCTCACCGACTGGAATTCAGGTGTTCGCGGGCGCGCGCGATGACCCGTTCTTCTTCGATCTCGAGCGGTTTTTCCGCATCATTCCTGATCGGAAGCCCGCGTTCGCGCAGCCCCTCGCATCGCTTCCGAATACCCCGACAGCGAACAGCTTCCGCCATCCTCAGAACGCCGTCGACTTCCTTGCGGGTTACATCGGGCTCTCCATCGTCATTGAGCTGCCGACGAGCATGCTTAACGCGAACGGTCACAACCCCCGGCTCGGCATCTGGGCGACAACTAACCGCGTCGGCGGATTTCCGAACTAATGAGCGGCCAACCCAAAATCATCAGATACAGGAGCTGAACTAATGTCGAACAAAAGGAAATGCGTGGCCGCGATTCTATTAGGCTTGACGGCGGCTGCGTGCAGTGACGACAAGCAGTCGTCTGCGGCGGACATTGCCGGACCACGCTTTGGGCACAACGTGGCGGCAGCCGCTGTCGGGCCTGTCTACACGCAGGTCGAAGAGCTGGGCAATCCCGGCGTGAGCGAGGTCACCATCATGAAGTCGCGCCACGTGCTGTATGACTCGAGCATGCCCTACAACACGGCTACATTCAAGCCGGAAACCGAGGCATTCATCGTGAACGTCGGAGGACGTCCCGCAAGTTACGCGACGGCCGTCGCGAACATTCTCTATCCGGACGTACTCGTCGTTGACACAAGCAAGCCGACCAACACCGCGGGCTACCTTTCGTGGACGCCGCCACCACTCGGCGTCAATGGCTGGGGCGGGCGCAAGCTTACTGATGACGTCGTTGACGTCAGCCTGTCAGCGATCTTCAGCTCGTTGCTCACTCCCGTCGGGCACAGCTGCGCGCCATTCCAGCTGCCGCTCTGCACGGATAACGTCAACACGAACAACAAGGCGTTTCTCGCAGTATTCCCGTACCTTGCGGCTCCCTGAGATCAAGGTCTGGCGCGTCTCGTGAGATTCTTCAAGTCGAGACGCGCCGCAACGGCGGCTGCCGTGATTGTCATTGCGACAGCCGCTGCTGCATGGATTGAAGCGTCCCGCGCTTCAGCAGCGCCGGCCGCCTCCGCCCACGATGTAGCGGTTTCCCGCAAAGCGTCGCAGGAAGAGCGCAACGTCCGCGAGCAGATCATCCAGTTTTACCAGCTCCGTGCCGACGCAGACACCGAGAGTGCCGGAGACCGGGCCGCGCTCGCCGCCCTTTATCTGGAAAGAGCGCGTGAAGGCGGAGACTTCGCTGATGTACTTCGTGCTGAAGCGCTGGCGCGAAAATCTCTCCTCCTCAGAGAGGCTCACAATTCCGAGACCAAGCTGATCCTTGCTTCAGCTCTCCTCGAGCAGCATCGATTCCCCGAGGCGCTTGTTCTCGCCGAGTCCGTTCTTCAGGATGATCCGCTCAACCTCACGCATCGGGCTGTCGTGGCCGAAATCCGGCTCGAGCTCGGGGATTACGACGGCGCGGGCAGCATGTTCAACACTCTCTGGAAGAACCGGGCGTCGCTCGTTGTCGCTCCTCGGCTTGCGCGGTGGGAGGAGATTCGCGGCCGGGACGACGCGGCTCTTGGTCTTCTCGAAAGCGCTCGGGACACCGCTCAGAAACGAAAAGATCTGCCTCGCGGACAACTGGCATGGTTCAACATCCGACTTGGTGAACACGAGCTGCGCGCCGGACGGACACGCGAGGCTCGAGGGGCGCTTCGGAAAGCACTTCAGCTTGCGCCCGATGATCCTCGTGCCCTGACCGCGATGGCTCGGTTCGAGGCCTCAGTGGGCAACTGGAATCGCGTCATCGAGATCGGAGAGAGGTCACTCGAGAAATCAGTCGACCCGGAAATTCTCGGACTTCTTGCAAACGCCTGTCGCGCAACCGGAAACGCTGAGCGCGCGGTTGAGTACGACCGGGTAATTGACGTGGCTTTCGTGTCAAAACCCGGTCCATTCCACCGCGCCCTGAGCCTTTATCTTCTGGACCGACGCCGGCAAATACCGCTGGTACTTGCGAAGGCTGAAGATGATATCGCGACTCGACGTGACGTTTATGGGTACGACGTACTCGCTCTAGCGTTGTATCGATCAGGGAGAATTCCGGAGGCGCGCGCGGCGATGGCGAAGGCTCTTCGCATGGGAACGCGCGACCCTCTGCTTCGGCGCCACGCCGCGGAGATCGGCGAAGCGGGCAAGGGGTGAGCGAATTCTCGACGTTTGTCGAATTCGGCTTTCGTCACATCACGGATATCGGGGCAATGGACCATATCCTTTTTCTCCTTGCTCTCGCGGTTATCTACTACGCAAGGGACTGGCGGGACGCCCTGTGGGTCGTGACAGCGTTCACTGTCGGCCATTCGATAACACTCGGATTGTCAGTCTCCGGGATAGTGGCGCTACCAATCGCGATCATCGAATTTCTCATTCCCGTGACGATCGCTCTGACGTGTCTCGAGAACATGATATTCGTTCGCCGCGATCCGCCGAAGTGGCGCCACCGATACCGGCCGCTCCTCGCGGGCGCCTTCGGCCTTATTCATGGTGCCGGTTTCGCAGACTACCTGAAAGGAATTTTTCCAGGGAGGATCGCCATCCCTCTGTTGGGGTTCAATATTGGCGTCGAGCTTGGCCAACTAGTACTGCTGGCCGTATTCGCCGCATTGTTCCTCGTTGGGGACGCGCTGATATTCGATTGGCGCAAGCGCGCGCGCGGGAGTCAGCCAACCTGGCGCGTAGTCCCCGTGTCGGTTGTTGCTTTTTTAGTCGCCGCAGGATGGGCGATCGAGCGCAATCCGTGGTGATGCGCACCGTGTCGCGGGCTGTCGTCATTGCTATCGCGACGGCTTGCACCATCCCGGCGGAAGCCCGAGCGCACCCGCTCCACACGACATACACGGAACTCAGTATCTCGCGCGATGGTCGTTCGGCGCGGGCGTTGATCCGCGTGTTCGCTGATGACTTCACCGCTACGGTTCTCAAGGCGTATCCGGCGGGGCGCCGATCGTCTCGCGACTTCGAGCGGGCTGCGTTCACCTACGCAGCCCACCGTTTCCGGATCATCTCGACGCGAGGGACTCTGTACACGCTCGGCTGGTGCGGCCTTCGGAAGGAGGCGAATTTCATCTGGCTGTGCGTTGGCAGCGACCGCCTGGCGCCTGGCGATCACCTTAAGCTGACCAATCACCTGCTCGACGAAGTGTTCAACGATCAGATCAATGTCGTTCGCTATTCCCACCGGGAGAACGTCGGCCATTTGCTCTTCGCGCAAGGGGATGGCTCGAAAGCGCTGCGCTAATGGTTAACCGACAAAGGCGCCTTCAAACGACACTGCCCCCTTTGAAAACCCGCGTCTAGAACGCCTTGAAATGGTCGAACGGTTGATGACAGGAATTACAGAAGTGAATCGACTTGCACGCCGTCGATCCGAACTCACTCTTCTGAACGGTGTTCGATGACCGGCAGAACGGACATTCTATTGTAGGCTTCGACCGGCGCAGCGATACCAGCTCTGCAATCCCCCCGGTCTCCGCAAAACCACGCGGCGGAGCAATGCCGTGCTCGCGGAATTTCTCCTTCGTTGCTTCGCTCATGAAATCCGTCGTCCACGCCGGTGAATACACCGTGCGCACTCTCACGTCATCGAACCCATCGAAGGGTATAAGATCTGAAAAATAGGCGATAGGATATA
>JBDTNA010000200.1:0-6357 GCA_039933985.1 Gemmatimonadales bacterium
AAGTCGAGCTTCGATCAGGAAACACTGCTCGGAACTATTCGTCAGCTCGTCGGCCAATCCTCGAGGGTCGAATCATGATCCGGGTATTGGTCGCTGAAGATTCTCCGACCGCGCGGGCACTGCTCGTCGAGATGCTCGACGGAGATCCGGACATACAGGTTGTAGCACAGGCAACGACCGGATTGGAAGCGGTCGAGCTGGCGGAGAAGCTTCATCCCGATCTGATCACGATGGATGTTCACATGCCGGAGCTCGACGGATTGCAGGCGACGGAGCGCATCATGCTCCGCTCGCCGCGGCCGATCATCATAGTATCATCGCAGGCGCGCGACGCGGATGTGAGTTTGTCTCTCGACGCAACGCGGGCCGGAGCGTTGCTCGTTCTTCCAAAGCCAGAGGGACCAGGCTCGGGCAATTTTGCCCGCGACCAGAGGCAGCTCGTCGCGATGGTGAAAGCGCTCGCCGGAGTGAAAGTGGTGAGACGCTGGAGAGGCTCGGGGCCGATCCCGCCAATAGATCAAAAGGTTGAACACCGACCTGCGGGGATTTCATCTTCGTCTCCGACACACCCACACTCGATCGTCAGACCGCCGGCAACGGTGGTCGCAATCGCTGCTTCCACGGGCGGGCCAGCTGCCCTCAGGGACCTCCTCTCAATTCTTCCCTCGACCTTTCCGGCTCCGATTCTCATCGTCCAGCACATTGCGAAAGGCTTCGTGCACGGTCTGGCCAAATGGCTCGGCACTGATTCGCCGCTTTCTGTGAAGGTAGCAATCAACGGAGAAACTCCGGAGCCCGGGTCCGTATACATCGCGCCCGATGCGCTCCACATGGAAGTCAGGAAGTCTGAAGCGGATCGGCTTCGAATTGCTCTGACAGCGAGTCCGCCAGTGGGCACATTTCGCCCCTCCGGATCGCGTCTGTTCTCGTCCGTTGCGAACGCCGTGGGCGAACGGGCGCTGGCGGTCATTCTCACCGGAATGGGCGACGATGGAGTCGCTGGCCTTCGCGAGGTTCGACGAGCCCGAGGGACAGTTCTGGCGCAGGACGAAACGTCGTCGGTGATCTACGGAATGCCCCGCGAGGCGGTCCGGGCCGGAATTGTCGATGAGATTGTTTCGCTTCAGAATCTTCCTGCTCGACTGGTAGAGCTCACGTGACAACACGAATAGCCGGAGAGGATCGGCGAGTCGACACCGCGTCGGGATCGGTCGAGAGAGAACCCATTCTCATTGTGGAGGACAGCCCGACGCAAGCGGTGGCATTAGCGACGCTGCTCGAGGATGCCGGCCATTCCATCATGATCGCGGGCACGGGCGAGGCCGCACTGGAAATGATGCGGAAGAGCCACGTGGAGCTCGTTCTCACGGATATCGTCATGCCGGGAATTGACGGCTACGAGCTATGTCGCAAAGTGAAGGCTGAATGGACCGACATTCCCGTGATACTGTTGACGAGCCTCACCGATCCACTCGCGATCGTTCGGGGGCTCGAGAGCGGCGCAGATCACTACGTCACGAAGCCGTACGATCCCGTTCAACTTCTTGCGCGCGTAGGACATGTGCTCGGAAGAGCGAACGATGAAAGAACGCTGGTGCCTCGACCGGTAAGGGTCGAGCTGATGGGCACGCCGTTCACGATCTCCGCAACCAAGGAGCAAATCCTCGAGCTGCTTGTGTCCAGCTATGGTGATCTCGTACGTGCAAGCGAGATCGTGCGTGCTGCCGAGCAGCGGGCGCGATTTCTCGCGGACGCCGGAGCGCTGCTGTCTACATCCCTCGATCCGGCGGAAATTCTCGGCAGTCTCGCGCGGCTTTGTGTTCCGTACATCGCCGACCTTTGCATCGTCGATCTCGTAGACGCGGTAGGATGCGTGACGAGAGTTGCCGCCGCCTCGACCAATTCGGCGTTCGGTGCCGAGGCGGGCCCCGTCATCGCAACTCAGCCGTCGCAACACCCGCAGCATCCATACAGAATCGCGATTGCCACCGGTGAGCCGCAGATACTTGGCGAGGAAGCGTCCGGACTTGTTGAATCGGTGAAAGAATCGTCAGTTGCCGGTGCGCACCTGGTTCCGGTATGCGCGGTGGTGGCGCCCCTCATGACGCGCGAGCGTGTCCTCGGCGCATTGTCCTTCATTAGTTACGGATCGCGAAAGGCCTATCTGAGTGAAGACGTGGCGCTCGCCGCGGACCTTGCCCGACGCTCGGCGCTCGCGATGGAGAATGCGCGATTGTATCAGGAGGCTCAACGAGCTACACAAGCGCGCGACGATGTACTTGCCCTGGTGTCGCACGATCTCAGAAGTCCGCTTGGCACGGTGCAGATGAGCGCGTCATTTCTCCTCGAGATGCTCGAGACTCCAGGCGCGACGCCTCCACTGCAACAGCAGCTCAAGATTATTCAGCGTGCTGTCACCCGGGCCGACCGTCTTATCGGCGACTTGCTCGACGTGAGCCGGATTGACTCCGGGTCTCTCGAGGTCAAGCATTCACCGCTGGATGCCGCGCAGCTACTGATAGAGACCGTCGAGGAGCACCGGCCGATCGCCCAGGAAAAGGGCGTCGTTCTCACCAGCGAATGGGTCGGCCCTAAAAAAATGATTTCAGGCGACCGGGACAGAATATCTCAGCTGTTCTCCAACCTGATTGGCAATGCACTCAAGTTCACGCCTGCCGATGGCGTCGTGGCGGTTGCGGGCGAGTTGGTGCCGGGTTTTGCGAAGTTTTCAATCGGCGATTCGGGACCCGGAATCGCTCCAGAGCATCTGCCTCATTTGTTCGACAGGTTCTGGCAGGCCAACCGTGCAAGTCGTTCTGGCGCCGGTCTCGGACTGTCGATTGCCAAGGGAATAGCCGAGGCACACGGGGGCACGCTCGTCGCCGAGAGCGTCGTTGGAGAGGGCTCCCGTTTCACATTTACAATCCCGATTTGGGACGGCCCGCTGCCGAGCTTGTTACAGGGCGGCGAGTGACTCCGCGGCAGGCAGGTCTGGATCGCCCTTGCGGCGGAGAGGCAAGGCGAGCACGAACACGGACCCGGTCTCGTTGAACTCGGCCCACGTCCGTCCACCATGAGATTCCGCGGTATCGCGAACGATACTCAATCCGAGGCCGGTACCCTCGATGGCGGCATTCTCTTCATGAGCGCGAAAGAACCGCTCGAACAATCGCTCACGCTTCTCAGCAGGCACTCCGATGCCGTTGTCAGTGACGCGCACGACGACCTCACGCGTACCGGATTCGCCGACTTCAACCGACGCGCCGATTTCAGCGAATGCGCCGGCTCGTGAGCGATTGGAGTACTTGATCGCATTTGACAGAAAATTTGTTACACAAAGCTCAACGACCGAGGCGTCGACTTCTACATCAGCGGGGACCCCGGTTATGCGGATTTCGACATTCGCGTGCCGGGCTGCTTCGCGCACCTGGCGGGCTGCTTCTTTAACTGCCTGCGCCAACCCTACATGACGGTGCTGACGGGCATCCTTCTCGAGCTGTGACAATTCGAGAATGTTTTCCACAGTCTTCGCCATCTCGCGCGCATTCCGCGCGATGATGTCCACCATGCGGTCGCGCTCGTCGTCGGCCACGGCGGTTTCCTGGAGCATTCCGCTCGCACCCAGCACCGCACCGATTCTATTCTTTATCTCGTGCGAGACCATCTGATTGAACGCGCGGAGGCGATTCTCGCGCTCTCCAATCCTTTCACCGGCGAGCCGGAGAAAATCGGTCATGGTCGCCTGCTGGATGACTGTCAGCGCGCGGAAAAGCCGCGCCGAACACGCCATCAGATCAGCCCTTTCGCACGGGCCCTCGATCGTGTCGACGGCTCGAATGAAAAACGTGAACAGAATCCCACCAAGGATCTCGTACTCTTTCAGAATCTCATACGCATCGAAACCCTGTCGGTGGCGAAGGGCGCCGAGCTCCATTGCCTTGGCCACTACCGGCGCGTCAGTCGAGATTTCAGCACTTGGGCTTTCGACGTAGGAAGCGATTCCGTCGATCAAAAGTGGCACATGGTCGAGGAGCTCCGCCGACGGAAAGATCTGATTCGGGAGGAGCGATACACGATCGTTGATTCGGTCCAGCCACTGTTTCGTAAGATCCTCACGGGATTCACGCAACCGCGCAGCGAGCGCACCGGCGATGACACACTCAGGGCCCTCATCGCGCGATACGCCCGGCGGCTCCATTACTGCCCGAGCTCGCGCTCGAGCGAGCGCACTCCGACGTACTCGGCCTGATCCACGAATCGCCCCAGCGCGGTGACGGCGGTGGAAACAGGGAGGTCTCCACCCGGCGGTACGGCCTGGCGGACGAGTTGTGCAACCTCATCGCGAATGATCATGAATTCACGACGCATTTCCACTTCGGTCCAGCCCAGCTTCGCCCTTTGAGTTCCATGGCGCTCTGAAACGAGCCGCTGTATCTCCACCGCGTCGGCCAGCATCTGCGACGGCTTTCCCGATGCTTCTTCGATCAGGGCGAGTGAGCTCAGCATGTCGGCGATGAGCGTGGAGATATGATCTGCAATTTGAGAAGTGCGAAGCGAGCTCGCCATTCTGATGCCGGGGTCGGACCGGATTCGCCCAACGATTCTCGCAACGATTGGCTCGAGCTGTGCGAGCACGCGGTTGGCGACTTCGGAGAGACCGCGCACCTGGTGCTCTACATTGTCGTTGACGATCGTCTTCATGCTCGACGAAGGTTGACCGGCCGAGTCCGGATTGTCGCCCGGCGAGGAGTGTTCGGAATTCACTCTGACGTCGGCCGCCAGCCAGAGCGAAAAGGTCGAGCCCTTACCCACCTCGCTCACCACGGTGAGGTCTCCTCCCATCGCGCGCGCCAGTCGGCGTCCGATGGTCAGCCCCAGCCCGCTTCCTTCCTGTGATCTCGTCGGCCCGGACTCGGCCTGCACGAAAGGCTCGAAGATGGCATCGAGTTTTTCGGCGGGGATGCCGGTCCCGTTGTCGATGATCCGGATGCAGACGTAAGATCTCCGCGGCTGCAGTCGCGCTTTACCTGGCGATTCCGAAAGCGCGGCATCGACGCCGATTTTTCCGCCATGCGCTGTGGATTTCACGGCGTTGGACAAAAGGTTCACCAGGATCTGGCGGACACGCTCGTCATCGCCGACATAGCTCGGAAGTGTCTCGAGGCCCGACTGCAGGGCCACATCGATATTCTTCGCAAACGCCTGAGGCTGGATCTGGGTTAATGCAGACGTGACAGCTTCCGAAACCGACGACGGGACCGTGGCCACGGACAATCTTCCCGCCTCAACCTTGGCAAGGTCGAGAATGTCGTTGACGAGACTGAGGAGGTGTTTGGCGCTGACGCGAATCCGACCCACTTGCTTCCGCATCGAGTCAGTGAGATCGCCGGAGATTCCAAGCTCCATCAGCTCGGAGTAGCCGAGAATTGCGTTGAGAGGAGTTCGAAGCTCGTGCGACATGATGGCGAGAAAATCCGATTTCGCCTGGCTCGATGCCTCGGCCTCGAGTCGCGCTTCCCGTTCACATGCCAGCTGGCGGGCACGCTCTTCGGCGCGCTTGCGATCGGTGATTTCGCGAAGGGAAACGAGTTCGACCGGATCACCTTCCCAATCTGTATCGACGACTCGCAGCTCGGCGTGAACGACATCGCCGCCGCCCCGTTGCACAATTTCCATCTCGGTGGTCTCTCCCGCCACAACTGGCGTTCCGAAGGGAGTGCCTATGAGATCTGTGGCAGCCCTGTTGAAGAGGCGCGCCGCGGCAGGGTTGGCGAAGCGGATTTGGCCGCCCCGGTCGACTATCACGATTCCGTCGGCGAGACTGTCGATGATGGGTCGCAACCGGGTCCAGTGACCGTTGCCTGAATCGGCTGGGGTCGCGCTGCTCACGATCTTTTTATCCGATCTTGTCATGCTTAGCCGGGGCCTCGAAAGAGCGAGCTCAGCCTGGTGGCTGAGACAGAGAATAAGACGGCCTTTTTAGCCGTCTCTCCATGGCTAAGGTCATGCAACCACCGGGCCTCCTGGACGCTCGATTTGGGCACGAAAATTCGAGATTAGAGCAGAAATTGACGCACATAACTTCGGAGGCGATCTGTCGAAGTATTTGCTGAGGCTGTTTGTAACGGGTGAAAGCGCGCGGACCGGAACGGCGATCGCCAATCTGCGCGTATTCGTGAGCGTGAGCTACAGGGTATGTATGACCTCGAAATAATCGATGTGCTCGAGTTTCCGACTCTGGCGGACGAGGAGAAATTCTTGCGACTCCACTCTGATCAAATCCCTTCCGCTCCCGCTGAGGCGCGTAGTCGGCGACGACGCTCTCCCTGAAGTCCTGATTATTGGCCCCGAACGAGT
>JBDTNA010000201.1:0-6334 GCA_039933985.1 Gemmatimonadales bacterium
CCGGAAATCCGTTCGAGGATGGTCTCGGGATCGCGACCATCGAACAGGAATTTTCTTGCCGCGCCAAGCGCGAGCCTGCGCGGATTATACGGGACGGGCATCACCCTGCAATTAAAAACTGAGTGCCACTCAAAGGAAGCTGACCCGGCCAGCTTTCCCGTTGGCCGCCGACGTGAATGTCATCTGTGGCGGTAAAACACGGCCTCTTCGACGATTCGGCCGTCGCGCAGGTGCTCGACGACAATTCGTTCGAGCAGCTGGGGTGTCACCTTCGCATACCACACGCCTTCGGGATAAACGACGACTATCGGCCCGCCGGCGCAGACGCCGAGACAGGGGGTTTCCCCTCGTTTTACCCGCGTTGGCCCGAAGAGGAGGTCTTCACGCTGAAGGAGCGACGCGAGCAGCGAGTAGAGTCCTCGTCCCGTGCGGTCGGGAGAACAAAACCCGCCAGTGCAGACGATGACATGGCGGGAATATGGTTCCATGAACGGCTCGCCGATCGGCGGTCCGATCATGGCGCCGGATCCCCTTCGACGAGCTTGTTGTCGTGGTGACGATACTGGCCCATTGGCGAAAGGTCATCTCGTTGGTCGCCAGTCACCAGCCCTAAGTCACCAGCCCTAAGTCGCCGTTGACAGCTACGCCATCATAGAATTGTTTCTGTTACCGCACTCCCTGGGAGACGAGAAAAATGTCCGCGGCATCAACGCTCGATCCGGTCATCGAAAAAAAGGGCTATTCACGCCCTGATTCACTTGTCAGCACCGATTGGCTGGCGAATCACCTCGACGATCCCGACATACGCATCCTCGAGAGCAACGAGGATATCCTCCTATACGACACCGGCCACATTCCCGGTGCGCAGAAGATCGACTGGCACGAGGATCTGAACGATCCCGTTCAGCGCGACTATGTCTCGAAGGAACAGTTCGAGAAGCTGCTTCAATCGAAAGGAATCGACGACAGCACGACCGTCATCTTTTACGGCGACAAGAACAACTGGTGGGCTGCCTACGCCTACTGGGTTTTCCAGCTTTTCGGCTTCACGAATGCGAAACTGCTCGACGGAGGACGCATCAAGTGGGAGCAGGAAGGCCGCAAAACCACAACAGACGTTCCATCGTTCCCAGCGACCAGGTACAAGGCGCAAGCGCGGGATGACGAGCGAATTCGCGCGTTCTTCCACCAGGTTCGCGAGCATGCCGACGCGGGCAAGCCGCTGGTCGATGTACGCTCCCCGGATGAGTACAGCGGTGTGCGCACGCACATGGCAGACTATCCGCAGGAAGGGACTCTTCGCGGAGGACACATTCGCGGCGCGAGGAGCGTTCCGTGGGCGCGTGCAGCAAATGCCGACGGAACGTTCAAGGCTGCCGAGGATCTTCGCGCGATCTACGAGAAAGAACAAGGACTGAAGCCGACGGACGATGTCGTCGCGTATTGCCGGATCGGCGAGCGCTCATCGCATACATGGTTTGTCCTGACACATCTACTCGGCTACGAAAACGTCCGAAACTACGACGGCAGCTGGACAGAGTGGGGCAATTCGGTTCGCGCTCCGATCGAGAAGGGCGGACCTCAGTGAGCGCACCTTCGCGGATTCTTCTCGACTGGAAGGGAGAGCGAAGATTCGAGGCGGGCCGTGAGGGAAAGCCGCCAATTCTCCTCGATGGAGACGGAGTTGTTTCGCCAACCCCGCCAGATGCGCTGCTCGCTGCGCTTGCCGGCTGCATCTCCGTCGATGTTGTCGACATTCTCGCCAAGAGACGAACGCCGGTTGAGACGTACGGCGTGGAGGTACTCGGTGTGCGGGTCGATACGATTCCGCGACGGTTCAATCACATCACGCTGAATATTTCGATCAGGGGGGCGGGGATCGAGCGCGCCCATGCAGAGCATGCGATCGATCTCGCGGTGACGAAATACTGTTCGGTCGGCGCCTCGCTCGATCCTGCGATTCCGGTAGTATGGAATCTTTCTCTCAACGAGCCTGCGGCGGTTTGAACGCGGCGCTGCGTAGTTTCACGCGATGACCGCGATTCTCAGATTGGGGCTCGCGGTCATTGTGTTTTGCCTGACGCTGCTGACCGTGTTTCATCCGCCGACTTACAACCTCTGGAAGGCGTCGATCGGTGTGACAGAGCTTGGCCAATATCTGGCGTTGATCGCGCTGGTGACGTGGCTGCCTGGCTGGCGAAGAACCAGGGCAGGAAAGCTGGCGGCGGTGCTTGGCTTTCTTGCCTTCATGCTTGCAATCTCGCCGATACTTCGTGCGTTGCCTGTCGCGACTGGACTTCCTGATAGACTCAACGCCGCATTTGGTGCTTCCCAGCCGAAATCACTGCCGGGGGCAATACCGCTCTCGAAACCGCTGGCGTTCACGACCCTTTTCCGAAAGCCTGCTTCGCCGGAAGTTCGGATGACGACTATTCCGTTTGTGGTTCGCGACGGAAGGCCATTGGAGCTCGATCTCTACAAGCGTGATCGAGCGATGCCGGCGGCTCCACTCGTCATCACCATTTACGGCGGCTCGTGGATGGCCGGCGCGAAAGAGGATCTTCCTGCGCTCAACAGCTACCTCGCGTCGCGCGGGTACGCAGTGGCGGCCGTGAGTTATCGGCTCGCACCCGCGCACCCATTCCCGGCAGCGACGGAAGACGTGAATGCGGCAATCGATTACCTGAAGACAAACTCAGCCACACTAGGCATCGACAGCACGCGCATCGTGCTCATCGGCCGATCGGCAGGCGGGCAGCTGTCGCTGCTCTCGGCGTACACGAAGAACGATCCGTCGATCAGAGGTGCGGTCGCGTTCTATCCGCCGACTGATCAGAAGTGGGGATGGGATCATCCAACGAATCAGCGCGTCTACAACAGCTTCCACACACTGCGGACGTTTTTGCAGGGGCCGCCGGATTTGGTTCTGGATGCGTACCGTAAATCATCGCCACTGAATTTCGTCACGTCTTTAACGGTTCCGACACTGTTGATTCATGGCGATCTGGATCCGCTCGTGTCGGTGAGACAGAGTGCCCGACTGGATTCTGCTCTGACCGCGGCGGGGCGGCCGCACCTATTCATAGAGTTGGCGGCGGCTACGCACGGGTGCGATTTCATCTTCAATGGGCCGTGCGGGCAGATCAGCACTTATGCGATCGAGAGGTTTCTGTCTTCGGTAACGAAGTAAACCAAGAACCGAAGTCACCGGTCACCAGCCCGAAGTCACCAGACACCAGCCCGGGACCCGCGCTTAGTCGGGGTGTGCTTTTGCAGTAGCTGGTGACTGGTGACACAGGTCTGGTGACTGGTGACTGGGTCTGGTGACTGGTGACACAGGTCTGGTGACTGGTGACTGGGTCTGGTGACTGTTGACTGGGTCTGGTGACCGGTGACTGCCCTATCGTCCCCGTTTTTTCTTGTCGTAGACGCCAGGTTTGAAGACGGCCCACTTTTTCTCGGTATCCTCTAACTCGGACCGTAACTTCACATAGCTGTCATATCGCTCGGAGGATATTTCACCAGCGGCGACACCAGATCGCACTCCACATTCCGGCTCTGCGAGATGAGTGCAATCACCAAACCGGCACTGATCCAGAACAGGCCGGAACTCCGGAAAGCATCGATCGAGATGCTCTGATGGCATTCCCCACATTCCGACTTCACGCAATCCAGGCGTGTCCACGACGTAGCCAACATCCGGAAGCGGGTGCATCAGCGCGCCCACCGTTGTGTGCCTTCCCTTGTTCACCGATTCACTGATCTCGCCAACACGCAGATTGAGACCGGGATACATGCCGTTCAGCAACGAGGATTTTCCCACGCCCGACGGCCCGCTCAGCACTGACGTTCTTCCGGCGAGCGCATCATGCAGCTCGGTCAGGCCGATCTGTTTCTTCACACTCGTGAAGTGCAGCGGGTAGCCTGCCCTCTCGTAATTCTTGAATCGCAGGCGCGCCTCTGCCTCATCGACGAGATCGACCTTGTTGATCACGATTCGCGCGTCCAGCTCGTTGCCTTCAGCAATCACGAGAAACCGGTCGAGCATTCTGATGTGCGGCTCCGGCTTGGCGGCGGCGAATACGATCATGACCTGATCGACATTCGCGACGACGATTCGCTCGCCGTGACCGCCGCCGGGCATTCGCCGCGCCAGTTGCGATCTGCGCGGAAGAATCTCCGCAATCGCCCAGGTTCCTTCCTGCGTTCCCGCGTGGAGATTGATCTCGTCTCCAACCGTGAGCTTCATCGCGTCTTCGCCTTTCTTCAGGCGGCCGCGCATCGGAACATCGAAGGTCTCACCGTCGTCAGTCTTTACGCGCCACAATCCGCCCGTTCCGCTCAGCACAACACCGCGACGCACGCCGTCGGTCACGCGTTGCCCTCATCGTTCATCGCTTCCCACCACGGACGCGACGACGACTCTGCTTCCAGTTTGCCGTTGAGCTCGGCGAGCGCATCGTTGAGTTGCATCGCGCCGACTTCCGTGCGCGCGTCTTGTTCTGTCGCAGCATAGCGCAGATAGTCGGTCTCGACGTGACCCGAAGCAACGGGGTCGCCCTGACGCCATCTCACGAACAGGAGATAACCGGCCCACGGTCTCGATGGATCACCAGTCGCGTCGGTCATGATCTCGACGCTGTACGACGTTCCGTCTCTCCCCTCGAACGCCGGCGGACGCGCGTGCACCGCTGCATAACCGCCGACCGTATTCGCATCACCCTTGGAGTGATCCGCGGGGAGAAACTGGCTCATCGCTAATGCCTGTTTCTCCCGACCATCTCTTTCACGATGTTGCCGGTGATGAACGCGACATTCGCCGGACGCTCGGCGAGACGGCGCATGAGGTAGGGGTACCACTGCGTGCCGAACGGAACGTACACTCGCATGCGAAATCCTTCGCGCACGAGTTTCTCCTGGAGGTCGCGACGAACGCCATATAGCATCTGGAACTCGAACTGATCGTTCTTGACGTCGTTCTCGCGTGCGAAGCGCTTCGTCGCGGTGACGATTGCCTCGTCGTGGGTCGCAATGCCCGGGTAGTGACCCTCGGTCAGGAGCGACCGCATGCAGCGCAGATAGGAGTCATCGACGTCCTTCTTTTCCGGGTATGCAACAGTTGCAGGCTCCTTGTACGCTCCTTTGCACAGGCGCACACGTGCCGTTGCCTTGTTCGCATCCATGACATCGCTGTACGTGCGATACAGATAGCTCTGTAGTACGATTCCGACGTTTCCGCGATAGGAGGGATACAGCCTCTCGTAGAACAGCTCGAGCGTCTTCTGCGTGTAGTCGCTTCCTTCCATGTCGAGACGAACAAACGACTCGTAATCGCGCGCGCGGTCGAGAATGTTCTGCATGTTCGACACGCATAGATCTTCGGAGATGTCGAGTCCCATCGCGGTCAGCTTCAGTGACACGTTTGCGTTCAGCTTATCTGACTTGATGCGATCCAGCATCTCCAGATATGCACGCGCCGATGCCCGCGCTTCGGCTTCGTTGTGAACGCTTTCGCCGAGCAGGTCGAGAGTTGCGGTGATGCCGCGGGAGTTGAGCTGCTTCACGGCGGCGAGCGCGGTATCGAGGGACTCGCCGGCAACGAAGCGGTTCGCAAAGCCCTGCGCCATGCGATTGTGCCGAACGAAGTTGAAGACCTGCGGCTGCGAGGAGAGATAGAGAAGAGCGTTACGAAGCATCTGCTAGTGAACCATGCCTAAAGGCAATTGAGTCTTGAGTACGGGATAAGTTCCGCCTGGGCGAAGCTCACGATCGAAGTAGTTCCAGGTAACGAGTCCGTCGTCACTTTGCGGCTCGAGCAGGTACACCGCCAGCAAGCCAAGCGGCTGATCGACACGAACGAGGTACGTTCCGGCAGGAATGCTGACCTGTTCAGTCCGCCACGACCCGGTGAGTCGCATTTCGCGGTGTCCCTGAAACGGACGGGTTGACGCAACAGCCGAGTCAATGTGAAAGACTTCGACGCCGGTCGGTGCTGCGTCTCGGGTGGCATCCACTGTGATTCCGTGCGTCCTGAGCACCCTGACAACCTGCGTGTCAGCAGCGGGAATGAAGTATCCGGAAGGTGACTGCACCGTGAGAGTTGGCTTGAACCTGTCGTAGACGGGCATGTTCACAGTAACGAACCGGCCAGTACGACGTCGCCCCTTCGGAACGCCCGGCTGCGTGCGCGTGGAGTCTCCAGTGCGCTCCATCACCTCTGCAACAACGGGAATCGGGTTCGGTGCGGCAATCATCTCGGATCTCACAGCAACCAAGCCAGGAGTCGAGACTGCCGGCAACACAGATGACCCGGCCGCAACCAACTTCCAGTGGG
>JBDTNA010000202.1:0-6295 GCA_039933985.1 Gemmatimonadales bacterium
TCTCTCGCGCGAGCACTACGCGGTCGATTCCGAGTCGCTGCATAACCGCCGCACCGGCTGCGTCGTGAACGGTCATCTGTGTCGACCCGTGGATCTCAAAGCCGGGATATACTTTCTGAATCAGCTTGACGATCCCCACGTCCTGAACGATGGCCGCATCGATTCCGCGGTCGATCGCTTCGCCAAGGAACGTGAGGGCATCCTTTAGCTCAGCAGGCTTAACCAGCGTATTCAGAGTGAGATAGATCCGCGCGCCCCGAGCGTGGGCGAGGCGGCATGCAACCCCGACTTCGTCGAGCGTGAGCTGCGCTCCCTCGTCGCGCGCGTTGAAGCGCTCGGCGCCGAGGTAGACTGCGTCTGCGCCGTTACCGACGGCTGCCCGCACGGCGTCGAGCGAGCCGGCGGGTGAAAGTAACTCGGGGATTTTGTTCGTCGCGGGCACGTTTCAATCTAGTGCCGAGCGATGCTAAAGCCCTATCGACTTGCGGTAGAGCTGCTGAATGCGCTGGGTCAACGGCCCGGGGGAACCGTCGCCAACGGGCTTGCCGTCGAGGAGCACGATCGGCACGACTTCTGTCGTCGTTCCGGTAATGAACAACTCGTTCATCGACGAGAGCTCCTTGTCGCGAATCGGCTCTTCCACGAGCGTGATTCCGTCCCGGTGAATGGCCTCGATCGCAAGCTCTCTTGTTATCCCGGGAAGGATGAAATTCGAAAGCGGTGCGGTGCGAACGACGCCGTCCTTCACCGCGAAGAAGCTCGTATGAGTTCCCTCAAGGGCAAACCCATCTCGCACAAGGATGGCCTCGAACGCGCCTGATTCCTTCGCCTCCTGATTCGCCAGCACGTTCGCGATGAGCGAGATCACCTTGATGTCGCAGCGTGACCAGCGAAGATCCGGACGGGTGATTGCGCCGACTCCTGAAGCCAGATCACCCATGTCGGGAAACGGCGCGGCATACGCATACACCGTCGGACGCGGCGCACTCTTGGGGAACGCGTGACTGCGCGGCGCAACGCCGCGCGTGACCTGCAAGTACACCATCGACTTCCCCGACTCGGAGAATCCGTTCCGTTCGAGCAGCTCGTGGAACACCGTCTCCAATGGATCTGCAACGCTGTCGCCGATGCGCGATTCGCGAAGACTCCGGCGGAGGCGGTCCATGTGTCTGTCGAGAGCGACGAACCGGCCATCGTATGCAGCAGCAACTTCGTAGATGCCGTCGCCGAGCAGGAAGCCGCGATCGTCTGGTGACACGCGAACTTCGCCCTTGGCGATGTACCGGCCATCGAAGTAGACGATGTCGCCGGCTAGCGGCTGATTCGTCGTCCGCGGAATTGGCGCTTCAGCTGTCCGAGTTGTCATCGTGTTTCCTTTTTTTGTCGAAGAATCGCAGAAGAACTGCCGCTGCAAGGAATGCGATAGCGGCCCATCGAAGCGCCGGATCAGATCCGCGCACGCCCAGGCCAAATAGGACTGCGGCGATCAGCCCCAGTGTGAGCTTGGCGATCGTCAGTGGTGTCATCGCTTTCACGCGCCGGCAATGCCAACCCGACGGGCTTCCTCGTCGGGAATGTCGATCGTCATGCGTAGAAGCGCGGTTGAGAAGACTTTTCCCTGCGCATCGGTCTTGAGAGACAGTGTGCCGCCTCCGTCCAGCGCCCCATGAAGCAGGAAATTGAGTGCGCCGAGGTTCGGCAGCTCGAATCGATCCACCGGGCCGGTGATCACACCTTCGAAATGTTTCGCAACTGCGTCGCGGGTTACGTGCCGTTCGAGCAATTCATACCACGCCGGATTGAGCGCGATCAGTCCCACGTTTGCAGTGTCGCCTTTGTCGCCGGATCGGGCATGCGCGAGATCGAGAAGTCTCACTTTCATCAGACGATCTCGACGCTGGTGGTGACGACGCTCTTGTCGACGAGCGCCGGCCAGTAGGCTACTATCTCCTCGACCTTCGGCCGTCCTCCGGCAAATCCAGTAACACTCGGCGGCCCATTGAGAACGAGCGGCGCGATTTCGCGAGTGAATCTCTCGACATCGCTCCTGCTCGACCCACGAACACCGAACCGCAGCTGAACTTCGGGGAGAACGGCTCTCAGGTCGCCCAGGTCTGATTCGGCGAGAGGTCCGTGCGTCGCGGATGCTCCGACGAACTCGCTCAACACCTGGTCGAATCGGAGGCCGAGGCGATCCAGTCTCTCGCGAAGAATTCGATCCGCGGCCTGAGCTTTGTCGAGCGCTTCAGGCCAGGAGTACACGAGTGTGCCGACAGCCTTGAAGCCGGCGCGATACGCAATCGACACTTTGAGCTTGTCGGTCGCGGGGCGACCCTTGATTCCGAAAACACGCACGCGATCGGGACCGGCATCCTCGAGCTGAATCGTTGTGAAGTCAGCGACGACATCAGGCGTGATGTACGCGTGCGGATCTCCCATCTCGTAAACGAGCTGCTCTTTCACCGATTGAACCGAGACCCTCCCGCCGGTGCCGGGATGCTTGGTGATGAAGAACGTTCCATCGGGGTTTGCCTCCGCGATGGGATATCCGACGTTTGCGAGATCGGGAATCGAACGCCAGTCGTAGAGACAATTCCCGCCTGAGCACTGCGCGCCGCATTCGATGATGTGCCCGGCAATGATGCCGGCGGCAAGCTTGTCCCAATCAGTTGCGCCCCAGCCAAACTCGTGTCGAATCGGCGCCATGGTGAGTGCCGTATCGGTGGAGCGGCCAGTGATGACGATGTTGGCGCCCTTCGCCAATCCTTCGACGATCGGTGTCGATCCGATGTACGCATTCGCGGAAAGAACTCGATCGCGGATGGATTCGAGCTTCTCACCTGTGTCCATGTTTGCCAGGGGATGGCCGCTGTCGATCAGCTCGTCGAGGCGACCCAGCAGGTCATCGCCCGTGACGACGGCGATTCGAAGCTTGTCGGCGCTGGCGCCTGACGCGGCGAGCGCGCGAACTGCCGACGCACACGCAGGCGGATTCACTCCTCCCGCATTCGCTATGACTCGTACGCCCCGCTCGAGGACAGCCGGCAGCACGCTCTCGACCGCGCCGATGAAATCCCGCGCGTATCCCATCGACGGATCGCGCTCCTTCTGCTTCTGAAGGATCGACATCGTCACTTCTGCGAGATAGTCGAGCATAAGGTAGTCGACGTTTCCGCCTTCAACCTGCTGGCGCGGGGCCTCGAGTGAATCGCCCCAGAATCCCTGACCCCCGGCGACGCGAACTACCTGCTTCACGGTGTTTCTCCAAGATGCGGTGGGAGGACGAACGGTCCGAGATGCGGTCCTTTGTTTCTGAGCGACGTGCGCAAAGCCATCGCGAGCACCTCGCGTGTTTCCTCCGGATATACGATGGCATCGATGAATCCGCGCGCGCCTGCGTAGCGCGCGTCGAGCTGATGCTCGTAGTCTTCGCGCATTGCTTCCGCCGCCGCGCTGACGTCCGCGTCAGGCTCGCCACCTTTTTCCTTCGCGGCAGCGAGTGCGGGACCATGAACTGCCTGCACCGCCGATTCGCCTTCCATCACAGCCATGCGTCCAGTCGGCCAGCTGAAAATGAAATCCGGGTCGAAACCCTGTCCTGCCATCGCGTAATAGCCGGCACCAGACGCGTGGTTCACTGTGAGAACGATCTTCGGAACGATCGCAGTCGCCATTGCCTCGACGAATCGCGCGCCCGCGCGAATGATTCCTCCCTGCTCGGCTTCTGGTCCGACCATGAATCCCGACACGTCCTGCACGAATAGCAGCGGAATTCCCTGTCTGTCGCAGCGGTCAATGAAGAACGCGACTTTCTCGGCGCTCTCGGCGTACACTATTCCTCCGAATCGCGGCTTCTCGCCTTTTCGTCCTTTGATCAGTCCGCGGCCGTTAGCGATTACTCCAACAGCAATTCCCTGGATCATTGCATCGCCGCAGATCATTTCGCGCGCGAGATCTGCCTGGAACTCATCGATCACGCCATTGTCGAGAATCGCCGACAGCAGCTCGTGCATGTCGTATGACATCCGATGATCTGACGGCAGCAGATCGTACAACGCTTGGGTCTTTTTCTTGTTAGGGTCGCTCTCGGCACCGGTTTGCGGACTCGATCCCGAATTCGGCGTCCAACTGTCGCTAGAGAATCGAAACCGAGCGGCGTAGGCGTCTACTGGCTCGGCTTTGGCCGCGGGTCCGGGAAGACGATCGACGAGATCGCGAAGCTTGGACAGACATTCGTCTTCAGTCTCGGTCGCATAGTGAGCGACGCCGCTGATCTCCGTGTGCGTCGACGCTCCACCGAGCGTTTCCGCATCGATCGTCTCGCCGGTTGCTCCCTTCACGAGATTGGGGCCGCCGAGTCCCATGAATGACGTGCCTTTCACCATGAGGATGACGTCGGAGAGAGCCGGCAGGTACGCTCCGCCTGCAACGCATTGTCCCATCACAGCGGCAAGCTGCGGAATGCGCAGATATCTGCGCATGATCGAGTTGTAATAGAAGATGCGGGCAGCGCCGTACTGGCCGGGGAAAACACCGCCCTGATACGGAAGATTTACGCCCGCGGAATCGACGAGATAAATGATCGGGACGCGACAGCGCATCGCGATCTCCTGCGCACGGAGAATCTTCTTGATCGTTTCCGGCCACCAGGATCCCGCCTTCACTGTTGCGTCATTCGCGACGACTACAACTTCGCGGCCGTGAATCACGCCGACGCCTGTTACAACTCCCGCCGCAGGTGCTTGCCCATCGTATTGATCGTACGCGACGAGCAGGCCGATCTCGATGAATCTCGATCCGGGGTCGCAGAGACGCGTGACCCGCTCGCGTGCGGAGAGCTTGCCCTGCCCGTGAAGCTTGGCGATGCGATCCTTGCCACCGCCCTCCCGAAGCTTTGCCTCGAGCTCTCGGACCTCAGCGCTCAGGTCCCTGAGGCGTGACGTCACGTCACGCGCTCGCGGTCGTTGTGTCCTGAGCCTCGCGGGTGGCGAACCAGTCCTTGATGTAGTCGATGAGTTCCGTGGTCGGCGTGCCCGGTCCGAAGAGACGCCCGATTCCCTGAGCCTGAAGCGCTTCCATGTCTTCGCGCGGGATGATTCCGCCGCCGGTGATGAGAATGTCCTCGCGACCCTGCTCGTTCACGAGCTGGCGAACGCGGGGAATGAGGGTCATGTGCGCCCCGCTCAGAATCGACAGTCCGATCACATCGGCGTCTTCCTGAACGGCAGCAGCGGCGATCATCTCGGGGGTTTGATGCAGCCCGGTATAGATGACTTCCATCCCGGCGTCGCGAAGCGCGGCGGCAACGACTTTTGCGCCACGATCGTGACCATCGAGGCCAGGTTTAGCCACAACAACTCTTATTGGTCTCATACCGGATCAAAGCTAGCAGGCAGAGTTGCCGCGCGGCAGACGAGCAAGTCCTCCGTCCTATCCTTTCCGGGCCACCAGCATCATCTCACTCGATCGACGTGTGAGCGGCCGATCGTCAAATCCGTCGAACGCCTCTTCGACGATGAGTCCCGCATCCGCGCACAACTCCGCAAGGCGAGTCGCTGTGTAGAGCCGGATTCGATGCTTGCGGCGGCCGGTCTTCTTGCCGGCTCCCCTCCATGTCGATTCGATCTCGAGCACGCCAGACAGCGGATCGAACGACCGTTCGTGCGCGACGATTGTCCCGTCAGTTGTCTCCCACCAGTCGCGGGACAGAAAGCGAGCCATCACTCCATCGCGACTGCCACCGTGCCACAGAAGAACGGCACCGGGCTTGAGCATACGAGCGAATTCGCGAATCACGCCGGCATCATCGGCCGGATTGGTGAAGAATCCGAACGACGTGAACAGGTTTACAACTGCATCGAACTTCCCGGTCCAACGAGACGGCAGCCGGCGCATGTCGCCGCGAGTGTAGTGAAGATCCGGGCCTGTTCCGCGGCGCCGCGCAATCTTGAGAAGCGTCTCCGAGTAGTCGAGTCCTTCGACCTTGAATCCCGCCTCAGCGAGCAAATGTGCATGACGACCCTGTCCGCACGGCACATCGAGAATCCGCGAACCCGAAGGAAGTCCGAGTACTTCCATAACGCGCGCGACTTCCGACCGGTCGCGTTCCGGAGTGAAGATCGGTTGATACTCAAGCAAATAGTGGGAATCGAAATACGTTTCCCACCATTGCCCCTTTTTCTGAACCATAAGTTGCTTTTTATGACTGGTAACTTTGGACTGGTGTCAGGTGACTTGGGACTGGTGTCAGGTGACTTTGGACTGGTGTCAGGTGACTTGGGACTGGTGTCAGGTG
>JBDTNA010000203.1:0-6268 GCA_039933985.1 Gemmatimonadales bacterium
TTTCTTTCTGCCCCGTCACGCCGTAGCCGTAGGCGAGATAGCCCTTGCGCAGGGCAAGCTCCGGATCAAGGCGCACCGCTGCCTCGAGCTCGGGAATGGCTTCTCGCAGCTGTCCCTTCATCAGGTACGCGTCCGCCAGCATCTCATGGTGAAGCCCGAGCGCGGGAAAGGCTTCAATACCCTTCTTCAGCGCGTCGATCGCCTCGTCGTTGTCGCCGCGCATGACCAGCGCGTATCCAAGTGCCGAAGCATTGATGGGGGCAAGCGGCTCGAGCTCGATCGCCTTTCTTATCTGCTCGACGCTTTCGTCCACACGGCCCGTGTGAAAGAGCAGCTCACCGTACCACTGATGCGCGGTCGGATAATTCGGATTGAAGATCAGCGCTTTCTTGTACGCGACACCGGCGTCCTCGAACCTCCAGTCGTGCACGAGCGCCAGACCTCGCGCCGTATACGCCTCGGCGAGAGTCGAATCGATGGCGAGGGCGCGTGATGCTGCATCGAACGTCAGCTGCGAGACGTTTTTCTGCGCCGCGTCCGTGTATTCGGGCAGCAGTGCGTATGCCGTTGCGAGCCCGGCTTGCGCACGCCCGAACTTCGGATCGCTGGCCGCCGCTGAATCGAAATACGCAACCGCCAGACGAAGGTTTTCTGCACCGCGAGCGTTCAGGAAATACTTGCCCCTGAGATAGTTGTCGTACGCTTCGAGATTTTCCGTTCCGCGTGATTCCGATGAAAAATTCTGAGACTGTGCGCCAAGTCGCAGCTTGAGGGCGTCGGCAATCGCGCGGGCGATGTCGTCCTGGACGCTGAACACATCACTCGCTTCGCGCTCGAAGGTTTCCGACCAGAGCGAAAACCCATCCTTTACGCTCGTCAGCTGCGCCGACACACGAAGCTTCTTCCCCGCGCGCCGGACAGTTCCTTCCATCACCGTCTCGACGTTCAGCTGGCTGCCTATGTCCTCAACCTTTGCGTTCTTCCCCTTGAACGAATACGCGGACGTTCGCGAAGCGACCTTGAGGCCGGGAAGCTTGCCGAGTGCATTCGCCAGCTCATCGGTCATTCCGTCGCTGAAGTATTCGTCTGCCTGATTTCCACCGACATTCACCAGAGGGAGTACCGCGACTGATGTGAATCCTGAAACGGCAGCGGCCTGTTGAGTAGCCGGACGTTTCGACGCCGCATAAGCGGCAGCAAGTCCCGCCAGGAACAAGGCCCCGAGCAGAGCCCATCTGAGTGGACCTCTCCGATGAGCCGGCAAGGCAGGAGCTGTCGACATCGGAGTAGAAACGGAGACTGACGCCAGCCGAGCCGTAGTAGCAGCGAGCGGATCGCTCGGCGACGAGGTCGTCGCCGCATCGAAGACAGGCAGCAGATCGCTCGCTGCTTGCGGCCTGTCCGAGGGTTTCTTTTCGAGGCACCGCATCACCAAGACTGCGACGGACGGCGGAATTCCAGCGCGCTTGTTCTCGATCGGCTCGGGCGGTTGCACCACGTGCGCCGCCAGCGTTGCCTGCGCGGTCTTTCCCTTGAACGGCGGCTCGCCTGTGAGAACTTCGTACGCGAGAATGCCGAACGAATAAATGTCGGCGCGATGATCGGTGTCGGGATCGGCGAGCGCCTGCTCGGGCGCCATGTACGCGGGGGTACCAAGCGCGACACCACTGCTGGTAAGGCGCTGGTCACCACCCGTCGAAGTGGACGCCGTCAATGCGCGCGCGACACCGAAGTCCATCACCAGCGCGAACTCGTCAGCGAGCATCACGTTGTCAGGCTTGATGTCGCGATGCACTACTCCATGCTTGTGCGCGTACGAGATCGCCGACGCGACCTGGCGCAGAATTCGAATCGCGTCCGGAATCGGCAGCGCTCCATCTCGGCCGATGCGATCGCGGAGCGACTCGCCGTCGACGAACGGCATTGTGTAATACAGAATTCCGCCGATGTCGCCGGACTGAAGCAGCGGAACGATGTGCGGATGCTGAAGCTTGGCAGCGAGCTGGATCTCGAGACGAAATCGCTCAGTCTTGATCTCGGCGGCCACTTCGCGCGTAAGGACCTTCACCGCCACCCGTCGTCCGAGTGCGCGATCCTGCGCAACAAAAACCCGGCTCATGCCCCCACCGAGCAGCTCGCGCTCGAATGAGTAAGTGTCGCCGAGAGATTGGGTCAGCGCGTCAAGAAGGTCCGACAGCTACTGCCTCCATTGTCAGGATTGAAAGCGAAATTTGGATTCGGCGCGCAACAAGGCGCCATAGCGGTCTTATCTAGGTGCGGCCTCCGATCTTGCCGGCTCGGGTTCACGATCGGTTGCGCGCCTGTCGCCCATGGTGTGCAGATCCACAGCGAGCGTATCGATCCGCCGCCCGTCCATCGACTTCACGCTGAAGATTGCGCCTCCCGCAATGACGCGATCGCCCGGTTGCGGAAGTCTTCCCAATACTCCGAAGACAAACCCCCCGATTGTCGTCGCATCCTCATCCGGAACCTCGAGGCCGAAACGCTCGTTCAGCTCGCCGATGTTCGTGCTGCCGGTGATCACAGTTTCGCCAGCGCGCGAGAGAACCGGCTCGTCCGCATCGTCTTCGGGAGTGTCGTATTCATCGAGAATCTCGCCGACGATCTCCTCGAGCAGATCCTCCATCGTCACGACGCCGGCAGTCCCGCCGTACTCATCGAGAACGACAGCCATGTGCTCCTTGAGCCGCTTGAAGTCAGCGAGCACGTCTTCCACTTCGCGCGATCCGGGGATCACATGAATCGGACGCAGAAGCTTCCGAAGATCGAACTCTCCGTTCGCCACATTACCAACGGCGGCAGCCGGAACAAGAATCCTCAGAAAATCCTTGATGAGAACGAGGCCAGTGATGTTGTCGATCGACTCTTCGTAGACCGGATACCGCGAGAATCCGGTTTCCTCGATGATCTTCAGCACCTCGACCAGCGGAGAATCAACCTCGAGCGCAATTATCTCCGTCCTCGGCGTCATCACTTCGCGCGCGTTCTTCTCGGAGAATTCGAACACGGCGTCGATGAGGTCTGCGTCGCCCTGCTGAAGCGCGCCTCCTTCCTGCGATTGTTCGACGAGCAGTCGCAGCTCTTCGGGCGAATGAACCGCTTCTTCACCGCCGGCCGCCGGTTGTCCCATCGATCGCAAAAGCAGGTTCGCCGATCGGAAAAGAATCCAGATGAATGGACTCATGAACCAGGCGAAAACCAGGAGCGGCGGCGCGAGCCATTTTGCGAAACGCTCGGGACTGTTCAAGGCCGCAGCTTTAGGAGTCAGCTCGCCGAGAACGACATGCAGATACGTCAGTACCGTATAGGCAACGATTCCGGCCAGAGTGATCCGAAGCGAGACATCGATCGCAAATGGCAGACTTTCGAACAATCCCTCGAAAATACCCGCCAGCGTGCTCTCGGCGATCCAGCCAAGGCCGAGGCTCGCGAGAGTGACGCCTAGTTGGCAGGCGGAGAGAACCCGCGAGATATTTGAGCTTGCTCTGAGCGCAATCCGCGCGAGCTTGTCTCCACTGCGCACCATCGCCTCGAGCCGGGTCCGCCGCGACCTGACAAGGGCGAACTCCGCACCGACGAAAAACCCGTTCAGCAGCACGAGCGTGAGAATGGCCAGCAATCGTAGTATCACGACAGGAAAATATCACAATCCCGATTCCAGGGGTCTATTCCTGCCCGAATCGGCGTAGTGGACGACCATTCCCACGACCACGGCGCTAACGGCCCGGGTCACAGCCACGCCGCGCATGCGCCCGTGAGAAGTCTGAGGCTTGCGCTGGGCCTTACCGCTTCGCTTCTGGTGGTCGAAGTAATCGGCGGACTGATGTCGAACTCGGTCGCGCTGCTTGCGGACGCCGGGCACATGATGACCGACGTCGCGGCGCTCGCGCTGTCCCTGTTCGTTGCGTGGTTCACGCGACAGCCGGCCAACGCGCAGAAAAGCTTCGGCTATCTCCGGTGGGAAATTCTGGCTGCTTTTCTCAACGGAGCCGGCCTGCTCCTCATCTCGGCGTGGATTGTCGTCGAGTCGATAATGCGCCTTCGGACGCCCGAGCCCATTCAGGGTGGGCTGATGCTCGCGGTTGCGGTCGCGGGACTTCTCGTCAATGTGATCTCGGCAGTTGTGCTGCACGGCGATTCAAAATCGAGCATGAACGTTCGCGGCGCGTACCTGCACGTGCTCGGCGACCTGCTCGGATCGGTCGGAACGGTCGGAGCCGCGATTCTCATTCAATTCACCGGCTGGCTCGCTGCTGACCCGATCGCGTCCTTCATTACTACAGCGCTGATCATGCGCGGAGCGTGGATACTGGTGAAGGAATCGGTGGACATACTTCTCGAAGCGGCTCCTCCTCACATCGATCTCAATGCGGTGCGCATTCAGCTGGAGGCGATTCCGGGGATCGAATCAGTGCACGACCTTCACGTTTGGAGCGTGACGCCAAGGATGGTCGCGATGAGCGCGCATGCCATAGTAAGGGATGCGGCGACCCAGCAACACGTGCTCGAACACGTGCATGATGCAATGGTTTTGTTCGGAATCGGGCATGTTACGGTACAGATCGAACAGAGTGAAATGACCGAGAGAGAATCGCATCTTCACGCGTGATTTTCGGGCTCCTGAGTCGTCATTGCAGGATGCCAAGAATAGATCCTCTTCTGACAGCGATGATTTCCAACAGCGCAGACGCGCTTCGTCTGAGCGATGGTGAAATCGCGCATATCATGAAAGGCGGCACGCAACATCCGCTCACTCGCCAGCCACTCGGTGACGGGCAGCTGTTGCTGCTACTTCGCGAAATGGCTCCGCCTGATGTTTCCGCTCGCCTCGGCGGAGCTGATCCAATCGAGTTTTCCTATTCCAACGCCGAAGGGCGTTTTGTAGCGCGAGTGATGCGCGATAACGGAACGTTGCGCGCGATGGTTCGTGCAGTCGACTCACCTGCGGATGTTTCTGTTGCTGCGGTCGATGTCAGCGTGACTCCAAAGCCTGCGAACGGATCCAACGGTTCTGTGAACGGTGCTTCGAATGGAGCAAAGAACATTGCAAACGGAAACGGTAACGGGCACTCCGTGCACGTTGCCGATCCGGCTGCGCGAATCGAGATTGACCGTTTGCTGCGCCAGCTTGTGGAACAGGAAGGATCGGATCTTCACCTCCGTGTCGGTGAGCCTCCCATCCTTCGCGTTCATGGCGATCTCAAGCGGATGGACCAGCGGCAGCCTCTCACCGGCCCGCAGATCGATGCGATGCTCTCATCGATCATGCCCGCCCGGAACGTAGAAGAATTTGCGGAAGTGAACGACACCGACTTCGCGTACGAGATAGACAACCTCGCGCGGTTCAGAGCCAACTGCTTTCGCGATCACTGGGGTGCAGGCGGAGTATTTCGCGTCATTCCCGCCAAGGTCGCGACGGTTGAAGCACTCAACATCACGCAGGAAGTGCAGAACCTCTGCTTCCTTTCGAAAGGCCTCGTCCTCGTCACTGGTCCTACAGGCTCTGGCAAGTCGACGACGCTCGGAGCGCTGGTCGATCTAATGAACAGAACGCGCAACGAACATGTGATCACGATCGAGGATCCGATCGAGTTCGTTCACATCAACAAGAAGTGCGTCATAACGCAGCGCCAGGTTGGTGTTCACACCGATTCATTCAAGAGCGCGCTGCGCGCGGCACTGCGCGAGGATCCGGATATCGTGCTCGTGGGCGAGATGCGCGATCTCGAGACGATCTCGATCGCGCTCGAGACGGCGGAGACGGGACACCTGGTTTTCGGAACGCTTCATACGACGACGGCGGTCAGCACGATCGATCGCGTGATCGACCAGTTTCCGGCGGACCGCCAGGCGCAGGTGCGCGTAATGATGGCCGAATCGCTGAAGGGCGTGATCTCGCAGACGCTGGTAAAGAAGATCGGCGGCGGCCGCGTTGCCGCCCGCGAGATTCTGTTGTCAAATGCGGCCGTTGCGAATCTCATTCGCGAGGGGAAGGCGTTCCAGATTCCATCGGTGATGCAGACATCGCGCAAGCTCGGAATGATTCAGCTTGGGGATGTACTCATCGATCTCGTCGATCAGGGGATTGTCGAGCCGTCCGAGGCATACATCAAGGCGACGGACAAGGGTGCGTTTTTGGCGATGCTGCGGGGAAGAGGCATCGACACTGCCTTTGCTGGCTAAAAATTGTGCCTGCGATTAGCTAGCGGACGTTTTTTTTCAATTCTTACAGCTTATCGCTTATAGC
>JBDTNA010000204.1:0-6265 GCA_039933985.1 Gemmatimonadales bacterium
GAATGCTGCTCGCATTCCTCAGATGGGCTGGAACACACTGGAGAACGCGGGCGACCAGCTCATCGGGATCAGCGGTGTTCAGTCGGCGTACTTTGCGAACAGCTACGTGTGCGAGCCCGCGGACTCGTCATGCGTGACTTCGTGGGCCACACACGAGCGTGACCGATTCGCCGCGTCGGTCCGCGTGCAAAACATCGTGGGTGTGCAGTTTCACCCCGAAAAAAGCTCGGCCGCAGGCTGCAAGCTCATCCGCGCGTTTCTCGAGGAGGCTGCGCGATGATCGTGATTCCTGCGGTTGACCTTCGTGATGGGCGATGCGTGCAGCTCGTTGGTGGGTCATACGATCGTGAGATTGTTTCGCTCGATGATCCGCTTGCAGTCGCCAGAGGATGGGACCTTGAAGGATTCAGTGTGCTTCACATCGTCGACCTCGACGCTGCGACGGGTCGCGGATCGAATGCAGAGATCGTGGAGAGAATCGTCGAGTCGCTGGATGCTGCGGTTCAGGTGGGTGGAGGAATACGGACCGCGCAGCAAGTTGCAAGACTGCTTGCAATTGGGGCGGAGCGAGTGGTTGTCGGCACTCGCGCGCTGGAGGATCGCCAGTGGCTGGAGGAGATCACCGCCGCGAATCCCGGAAGAATCATTGTCGCGATGGACGTTCGCGACAAATCCGTCGTCACTCATGGATGGCAGAACGTGCATGGCAACGACATCGTCGCAGAAATCACAGTTCTGGATGACCTTTCGCTTGCCGGGCTGCTCGTTACCGCAGTCCATCGTGAAGGACAGATGGAAGGACCTGATGTGTCGCTGATCGAAGAGGTGATGAAGCATTCGAGATTTCCGATCCAGGCATCGGGCGGAATCCGTTCCGTCACGGATCTACGCAATCTGCGAGACGCAGGCGCATCAGCCGCCATAGTTGGGATGGCGCTCTACACAGGCGCGCTCAGCGCAGCTGAAATCAACGAGGTATTCGTCGGATGAAACTCGAGAGAAATACGCACGAGACTCGCATCGGTCTGGAATTGACTATCGGAAACGGCAAGGCGGAAGTTCAAACCGGTCTCCCGTTTCTCGATCACATGATGACCACTCTGGCTCGATACTCGGGTCTCGACATGACGCTCGTGGCCGAGGGTGATCTGAAGCACCATCTCATCGAGGACGTTGCGATCGTCGTCGGGTCTGCAGTCAGAGAGATCATGCCCGAAGCGTGCGTTCGATACGGTGAGCGTACGGTCGCAATGGACGATGCGCTCGTTCAATCGGTTGTCGATACTGGTGGACGATTTTATTACTGGGGAGAGCTGCCGAGTGGCCTCTACGATCACTGGATGCGATCGCTCGCAGAGAATGCGCGGATGACGCTTCACATCCGCGTGCTTCGCGGCAGCGATAGGCACCACATCGTCGAAGCGGCATTCAAGTCGCTCGGGCTTGCGCTTCGTGACGCGCTGCGTGAGGGCGACGCGGTGTTCAGCACAAAGGGCGCGGTCGAGACGAGGCGCGTCTGATGCTGTCACGACGTGTAATTGTCTGTCTCGATGTTGAGGGCGGCCGCGTGGTGAAAGGAGTTCAGTTCGAGTCGTTACGTGAGATCGGCGATCCCGCCGTGCTTGCATCACGATACGAGCTTGAAGGCGCAGATGAGATTGTCCTCCTGAACATTGCCGCTCATGCGGATGGGGTAGCGCGTCTTCCGGATATCGTTCGCCGTACGGCAGAGCGACTCTTCATTCCGCTTACCGTTGGCGGAGGGATCGGTTCTGTCGAAGATGCGGGCAGGATGCTTCGCGCTGGTGCCGACAAGATCAGCATCAATTCGGCGAGTGTAGCGCGTCCGGAGGTTATTACCGAAGCGGCGGAGAAGTTCGGATCACAGTGCGTCGTGGCGAGCATCGATGCGCGCCGTGAGCAAAATGGGTGGCGAGTGTACACTCACGGCGGACGCAACGCCACATCATTGGATGCGGCGAGCTGGGCGGCCAGATGCTCACAACTCGGGGCAGGGGAGATTCTAATCACGAGCATTGACCGTGACGGTACCCGAGACGGGTTCGATCTCGAATTGACCAGCGCCGTCGCTCGAGTCGTGACCGTTCCCGTCATAGCGTCGGGCGGCGGTGGAGGCAGTGCACACATAATCGAAGTTCTGTCTGTTGGCGGCGCTGATGCAGCGTTGATGGCGGGCGCATTTCACGATGGAACGTGCAGCATTGAAGAAGTAAAGACAGCAATGCGCAAAACCGGATTACCCGCGAGGGTGGCAGCGTGAGCACTATCATGGAAGCAGCCGCCGAGATCGCGCAAATCGCGGCTGCAAATGCGATGAGCTACTACGGAAAGCCGCTCGATGCAGAATTCAAGCAGGATGGCTCACCGGTTACCGCAGCAGATCGCACGTCGGAACGACTGGCTCGCGACTGGATCGAACAGCGTTTCCCGGGTGACGGAATTCTTGGCGAAGAGTATGGCGTACTTAGACCAGATGCCCGCCGGCGATGGATCATCGATCCTATCGATGGAACGAAGGCTTTCGTCCGCGGCATCCCTTTCTGGGGAAGTATGATCGCGGTTGTCGAGGGCGAAGATGTTCTTGCGGGAGCGGTGTCGTTTCCCGTGCTTGGTGAGACGCTCGTCGCGGCACCGGGCGAAGGATGCTGGTGGAACGATTCGCGTTGCAGTGTGTCGCGCGTCCATGATTTGAGTTCGGCGACCGTTCTCACGACTGATGCCGCCTTCAAGGGTGAATCGACAAAAGCACGTGGCTGGGCGGTGTTGGCAAGCATCGCCGCGGTGAGTCGAACGTGGGGCGATTGTGTAGGCTATCTGCTTGTCGCGACAGGGAGGGCTGAAGTGATGGCCGACCCCGTCGTGTCACCCTGGGACGTAGTGGCAGTAATGCCGGCAATTGTCGAGGCAGGTGGTGTTTTCACCGACTGGAATGGGGAAGCGAGTGCGTTCAGGGGAAGCGCTATAGCGACAAATGCGGCTCTTGCAGACGAGTCGCGGCGCACGCTGCTTGGCGTTGGCCAGGCAAATTCAGTATGAAACCGCTCGACGTCTCGCAGCTCGATTTTACCAGGGGTAGCGGCCTGGTTACCGTAGTCGCGCAAGATGCAGTGACAGGTATCATGCTGACCGCGAAGCGCTCGAGCTTACAGTCGCGACCGGCGAAATGCATTACACATCCCGGACGCGTGGCGCATGGCACAAGGGCGCCACCAGTGGCAACACTCAGCGTGTCGTTTCATTGAGGCATGACTGCGACGGCGACGCAGTTCTGGCCCGTGTTCTCCCCGCCGGGCCAGCGTGTCACACCGGGGCTGTTTCCTGTTTCGGTGCTCCACCTTCGGATGCGCTCTCGATCCTCGACGAAACGATTGCGTCGAGAGCACACGAGGATTCAACGGATGGGAGCGGCTATACGCAGAAACTGCTTGCGGACAGAAATCTCAGGTTGAAGAAGGTAGGGGAAGAAGCGGCTGAGCTCGTGGTTGCCTGTGCGGACGGGAACGCAGAACGGGCGATAAGCGAAGTATCGGACCTGCTCTATCATTCGCTGGTCGCAGTACGCGCGCTGGGAATTTCCTATCAGGATATTCAGAAAGAGCTGACGGAGCGCTTTCGCTAGGCGCACTGCCTCTGTTCCTGATCATGATAGGGCGGACTACATGGCATTTGCTGCGCGGTTCAGGCAATGGCTTGCTGCAACCCAATCAAGTGTCAGCGAGGTAAACGGTGGAGAAAGTATGTCGCACGATTCGCTTCCTCTCTTCGGCGATCCTTTTGATGCCGTCGGGATTATCCGCTCAAGGAGCGGATTCGCTGACGATCGAGAGCGTGAAGGAAGTCGGCCAGATAGAAATCGGCAGTCCATATATCGGAGTAGAAATCCACAAGAGCTTTCCTTTGCTGAACAGGATCAGCTTCTACTATCCGGTAGCAAACAGCATTGATATCAGCACGGATTATTGGAGACGCGAGAATTTCAGAATCATGTCTCTTGGCTTGAAAGTAGGTGATTCGCCGAAGCGATTTTTGAAACCTCAGGTTTATGACGTTTCTCAGACACCATACTCTGCTTCGTTCAGCGGCACTGATTCTGACAGCAGGATTAGAATCACGTACGAGTTCTGCCGGAACCAGCCCGCTATGGTGATCAGCTACGAAATTACAAATACGTCTGATACCGCCAAAGACTACGAGGTATATACGAAACTCCAGACGTCGCTTCGGACGAGCCACACGTACAAGCTGGTCGATAGCGCATACACGAATTTTCAGGAGAAATCTTCAATAATCAGAGTGAATTACCCGTTCACGGAGACTGGTAACGCACAAGTATTTGTCATGAACGCCGGATTGGATCCTTCGAGTTTTACCACCACGGAAGAAGCAACCGTGACGAGTAAGGACGTTGATGACTGGTGGTTACATACCTCCGCGCCTCTCCAGAAAATGCTTCTTGAGAAAGGCACGCTCGGCAAGCCTGTGGCCGCATTCACCTACAAGCAGCGAGTGGCTCCCGGGTCATCACTGAAAATCATTCAGATCGTCGGCTCGTCGTCGATTTCCGAGGCAAGGGCCAAAACTGATTTTCTGTCCACCAATTATCAGCGCGAGGTCGCCGAGTACCGCGGGTATATCCGAAGGGAATCGTTGATGAAAGACGAAGTCGCTACCGGTGATACGGATATCGATTTCACGTCCCGATGGGCGAAAGCAGTCATGGCCACGAATGCTCATTACCTGAATGGTAAAATCGTGCCTATGCCGGCACAGGCGGAATACAACTTCTACTTCACTCACGATGCACTGCTTACCGATCTGGCGGCCGTGAACTTCGATCTCATCAGAGTGAAAAATGACTTGAAGTACATCATCAGTCTGGCCGACACGGCCAGGACGATACCTCACGCCTACTATTGGAAGGACGCAAAGTATACGACGGAATATGCCGGCACTGAAAACTGGAACCATTTCTGGTTCACCCTCGTGTGCGCGCGCTACCTGCGCCATTCGGGAGATCGTGAATTCGTGGAGCGGCTTTATCCGTTTATCGAGAAAAGCATCGAGACCGCTCTCAAGAACAAAGGCGCAGACGATCTGATGTGGTCCCCAAGACCTGACTGGTGGGATATCGGTAACAATTCGGGTCCGCGCGCATACATGACTATCCTGGCCATTCGTGCGCTGCGAGAGTTCAACTTCATCTCGACTGAGTTGAATCATGATGGTCCGCAGTTACGACTCTACGAGGACCTCGCCGACAGGATGAATGCGAAGCTCGTAAGCAAACTCTGGGACAGTGACCTGAATTACCTGATCAGCTACTTCAACGATGGAAAAGAAGATCGCCACGTCTACATGGGCTCTTTACTGGCTTCACATTTTGGTTTGTTGGATGATGGCAAGAACCTGAGGCTGGTAACCACGGCAAAGGAAAAGCTCCTGGATGAAAAGCTTGGCATCTACACGTTGTATCCGATGGACCTGCATCTGCTCGGTGACTACATGAAGTTTGCGGGCGATGAGGCCGGAGCTCCTTACCACTATGCCAATGGGGGAATCTGGCCACATGGGAACGCCTGGTATGCTCTCGGATTGATCAGCAATGGTTTGAACGAGGATGCGTTCGACTTCATGAAGAAAACCATGACACTACAGGGAATCATGAACAGCCCTAACGGGCAGCCTGCGCTTTACGAGTACAGAATAAGTGATAAGAACGATCCAGCCATTTACGGCAAGATCGACAAACCTCAGTTCCTGTGGGCGGGTGGATGGTACTTCTATACGTTGTACAACCTGTTCGGTCTCCGGGAAAATGAATGGAATATTTCATTCACTCCTTTCATTCCGACCGGAATGGATTCTGTCCGACTGATTGTCACTCTCAAGGGAGCCCCTGTACCTGTCGATATCACGGGTCACGGGAGTACGTTGAGCCGGATCTTGTTCGATGGCAGGGAAATCCCATCAGCCGTTGTACCTGACGACCTCAAACGCCCGGGAAGGATTGACTTGAAGCTGGGAATTCCCACGACACCCTACCTGAATTCAGCCAATGCGTTGGTAAAGGCGCCAAAGTATGACAGAGCCTCAAGGAAGCTGGAATTCGACCTCCAGTCGTTCCGGGATCGGGTCATCAAGGTACAGGTCATATCTCCAAGGCCGAATCGGCGCATTTCTGTCAACGGGAGTTACATAAGTACCGGGATTACAGAATCAAAAAGAAACGATGTGTATAGAATAA
>JBDTNA010000205.1:0-6150 GCA_039933985.1 Gemmatimonadales bacterium
GATTTATTGCGAGAGCTGCACGGCGGGGGTGCTACCATCTGCATGGTGACCCACGATGCGAGATATGCGCAGCACGCCGACAGGGTGATTGCGTTGCTCGATGGGAGGATCGTCGCCATGCCGGAGGCAGCGCCGGCGCTCGCATAGGTAACGACGGTGGCCGCGCTCGCCCTCGCTTAGCTGCTAGATTCTGGGGGAACGGCTGGCGAAGGGACATGGTGCGACACATTGCTGCTGTACTGCTCATTGGAATAGCTGCTTTCCCTGCGATGTCACAGGCGCCGCCGCAGCGGACGTATGCTAATCCGATCGACATCGACTACCGCTACAACTTCGAGCAGCTGAACGAGAAAATTTCGTATCGTTCCGGCGCCGATCCCGTGATCGTGGTTCAGCGGGGCGAATACTACCTTTTCGAGACCATCGGCGAGGGTTATTGGCACTCACGCGACCTTGGCACGTGGAGACACGTTACCCCTTCGCGCTGGCCGATCACCGACATAGTTGCACCGGCAGTGTTGTCGGTGCGCGACACGATCTACCTCCTGCCAAGCACGACGCGCCCGCTGCCGATTCTCATGATGACGCAGCCGGCGACCGGCCGCGTCGAATTCTACAATCGCTTTATGCCATGGTTGCCGATGGCACGGGAGCACGAGTCAACTGTATTGGCAAAGCCGGACTCGGTTCAACCCGGTCCATGGGATCCCCAGTTCTTCCACGACCCTGCGACGGAGCGCTGGTTCCTTTATTGGAACTCGTCCAACGCATATCCGCTCCACGTAATCGAGCTGGACAAGACAAAGCATCTCGCCTACAAGGGAACGCCGAAGTGGTTGTTCGGTCTCGAGCCGGAGAAGCATGGGTGGGAGCGCTTCGGCCAGAACCATCGCGATACGATCCGTCCATTCATGGAAGGTTCGTGGATGACAAAGCATTCGGGTCGCTACTATCTGCAATACGGTGCGCCGGGGACGGAATACAACGTCTACGCCACGGGTGTCTACATCAGTAACGATCCACTCGGTCCGTTCACATACGCGCCATACAATCCGGTCGCATACAAACCTGGCGGATTTGTCCAGGGCGCGGGTCACGGCAACACATTCCAGGATATTCATGGCAATTGGTGGAACACTGGCACGCCGTGGATCGGCTACAACTGGAACTTCGAGCGGCGCATCGGCCTGCATCCCGCCGGCTTTGACGGCGACGGGCAGCTGTATGTCGATACGCGCTTCGGCGATTTTCCTCACTGGCTGCCGAGCAAAGCGTGGCGCCTAAGCGATGAGCTGTTCACGGGCTGGATGCTACTGTCTTATCGCAAGCCGGTCACTGGCTCTTCGGCACGGGACAGCTTTCCCGCGAGCAATACCACCGACGAGAACCCGCGCACGTTCTGGGTCGCCGGACAAAATCGTCCCGGCGAATGGCTGACGATCGATCTCGGTCGCACGTACGACGTGAAAGCGATCCAGGTGAACTATGCGGATTACAAGTCAGGACTTTACGGCACCGACTCGACGGTGTTCACGCAGTTTCGTCTGCGTGTCTCAAATGATGGGCGAGTGTGGAGAACGGTTGCGGACCTTTCGCGCGAGCGACGCGATCGTCCCAACGCATACTTCGAGATCTCACATCCAACTCGCGCGAGATACGTTCGGTACGAGCACATTCACGTTGGTGCCGCGAACCTCGCCGTAAGCGATATCCGGGTATTCGGGCTTGGCGCGGGTTCTCGCCCGCAAACTCCCGCGGCATTGACGGCGCGTCGCGAAAGCGACGAACGAAATGCCGTCATCACATGGAGAGGGGTGCCCGGTGCGGTCGGCTACAACGTTCGATGGGGAATCTCGCCGTCGAAGCTGTATCAGACGTATCAGGTATTCGCCGACCAGCAGACGACGCTCGACCTGCGCGCGCTAAATGTCGGGCAGGTATACTGGGTGGCAGTTGAGAGTTTCGATGAGAACGGTGTTTCGGATCTCAGCCCCGCGATTCCTATACGATAGGAAAGCATGGCTTTGGTCGGAATCTGCTTGCAGCATCAGGTCAGCGCGTTAGGCTTATCAATGAGACAATCGGCCCGACGACCGCTGAAACGAGAGTCCAATAGACCGAATTTCTGACTCGAACAGGAGATTTACAAATGGGAGCTCGCGCTGAAGCATTGGCAGCACGCATCGAACAGGGGGCAGCAAACCTTGCCTCGTATGTCGACAAACTTTCCGACGCCGAATGGAATACGTCCGTGAACGCGGAGCGAGACGGCCGCCCGGTAAACGTGGTCGTGCACCATGTTGCCAGTGTCTATCCAGTCGAGGTGCAGCTCGCGCAGGCGATCGGCAGCGGCAAGGCGATGAGTGATGTGACCTGGGATGTCGTGAAGACCATGAACGCCGGGCACGCGACTGAAAATGCCGGCGTGTCAAAGGAGGACGCGCTCAGTCTTCTGAAGAAGAACAGCAGTGAGGCGGCTGCTGCCATACGTGAGATGACTGATGAGCAGCTCGATACCGCTGCACCGTTCGGTCTAAGCTTCGATGCTCCCGTTACTGCGCAGTTCGTCATCGAGGATCACGCCGTGCGGCATAGCTGGCATCATCTCGCGCGGATCAAGGAGACGCTCGGGAAGTAGGCCTCAGCTTCGCGCTTTCGGTCTCGTTGGCGCATCGACTAATCGCCGAACGTACTTCTCGAAATCGTTGTGAATGATTTTCATCGAGGGATTGTCGATCATGGCGCGGAAAGATTTCTCCTGTGCGACTTCCCACATCCGGCTCGTCCACGACTGGAAATAGTCCTCCGGAAGCTGCCCGCGCTTGTGCGCGTACCACGCGATCTCGAACAATGACAGCTGTATGAGGTTCAGGAAGTATTCCTGAATCTCGCGGTCGGAATGGAGATTCTCGACGTCGCCGGGGCTCACCGCTGCGAGAGATGGATTCTGCACTCGCATGTAGCGGAGCTGCGCCTGCATCTCCACCAGTTTTGAAAAGTTTGCAACCAGCTGCGCCTGTCGCGCATTGTTGAATTGTATTGCGGTGAAAATGAATCCACCCGCGATCGCGAACGAGCTGAGCGCCTGAAGAACTATTTGCGTGATCTGAAGCTTTGACGACATGATTTGTCCTTCGAGATTGACGCGTGATGGTCGCTCACGCGCGCGGTTTTGACAAGGTCGATAGCCAACGGTCTCTTCATGGGCCACATTGTCCCGATGACCATAAAAGACATGAAGAACACAATGATCGTTGTATCCGCGATGTTTCTTGCCGCCGCGTGCGGCACTTTCGGTCAACCGAAGTTGTCAGCCGATGCGAATCTTGAAGCGCAGATCATCGCGCTGGACAAACAGGGCTGGCAGGCATGGAAGGACAACAATCCTGCCTGGTTTCAGGAAAACATGGCGGAGGAGTTAGTTTCGATCAGCTCAGACGGCGTCAGCGATAAGGCACAGGTCGTCAAGGGTACGCCGACGGACTGTAAGGTGAGAGCCTACTCGCTCGACAACTTCAAATTCGTCGTGCTGGACAAGAATGCAGTTCTTCTCACGTACACTGCGACGCAGGACGCAGTGTGCAATGGAAAGCAGATACCAGGTTCAGTTCGTGTGGCCGTGAATTACGTCAAGCGCGGCGACCGGTGGCTCGAGATCATGTATATGGAAACACACTAGCGATAGCGACTCGACAGGCTCTCGATAAGCGCGGAAGGATCGGGTGGCGTTCCCGTAACTCGCTCGACAATCGCGTCGGCCCGGTACCGCATGCCGTGCTGGTGAATGTTTTCACCGAGCCATCGTCGCAAGCTGCCAAAGTCACCGCTGGCAAACGCGTCTTCCAGCGGTCCAATCGAACGTTCCGCGGCGGCAAAAAGCTGAGCCGCGTACACATTGCCCAGCGCATACGTCGGGAAGTACCCGATCAAGCCTTCCGACCAATGCACGTCCTGGAGGCAACCGCTCCGATCATCCTTCGGCGTGATGCCGAGATACTTCTGGTACAACTCGGCCCATGCACCCGGGAGTTGAGCCGCGGCGAGATCGCCGCTCACCAGCGCGCGTTCCAGCTCGAAGCGAATGACAATGTGCATGTTGTAGGTGACTTCATCGGCCTCGACGCGAATCAGGCCTGGCTCGACCCGGTTGATGGCGCGACGGAAAGTGTCGATCGACACGTCTTGCAGATTCTCCGGAAATGTTTTCTGAAGCTGGGGATAGAAATGCCGCCAGAATCCCTCGCTGCGTCCGACCTGATTCTCCCACATCCGCGACTGGGATTCATGAAGCCCGAGCGAAACGGCGTCTCCCATCGGTGTTCCGAAATGCTTCGAGTCCAGACCCTGATCGTAAAGGCCGTGACCGACTTCGTGCAGAAGCGCAAAGATTCCGCTGGCGACATTGTCGGGGGAAAAGCGCAACGCGATGCGCACGTCACCCGGGCCGATCATCGAACAGAATGGATGTTGCCCGATATCGAAACGTGCCGCTTGCAGATCGAACCCGATCGCCGCTGCGACGGTTTCCGAAAAGACGCGCTGCCGATCGACCGGAAATTGTCCCGCGAGCTTTGGCGCTGGACTTCGAGCTGATTTTTCCCGCAGCGCATCCACCAGCGGAATCAGGTCCGGACCAAGACGGGCAAATAGCGCCGACAACTTCTCGGTCGTCATTCCCGGCTCATAGTCTTCGAGCAGTGCGTCGTACCGCGTTCCGCTGTACCCGACTGCGTCCGCTTCCTCACGCGCCAATGCAAACACCTTGTCGAGCCATGGTGCGAAGGATTTGAAGTCATCCTTCTTCCTCGCCTCAGCCCAGACCTTTGACGAAAGCGCTGTAACGCGCGCTATCTCCTCAACGAGTCGGCGAGGCATGCGGATTTCGCGATCGTAACCTCGCCTGAGCTCGCGTACGTTGACGGCTTCCGGACTCTCGGGATCGCTCACCAGCGACGACACTTCGAGAAGGCTCAACAACTCATCGTAGCGGGGATCGGTCGCGCGATCGTGCATCAGACCTGCGAGATATGCCATCTGCTCGGAGCGATATTTCACTCCCTTGCGGGGCATGAAGACCTCCTGGTCCCACTCCAGCACGTCGGAACACGACGTCAGGAGAGTCTCTTCTCGCGAGAGACGAACCAGCTCGGAATATGCTTGCTTTGGCTTCATTGTTCAGAGATTGAGGCAGGAGGTCGCTTCCAAACATTGATATGCTTTGCTCCGGCCGTAGAATATGCGGTCAGCGCTTCACTCACACACCTTTTCCCGACAATGCCGGATGCTCACGCCAGCAGAAGAGTCCGGCCTTAGCGGACAACGACTCGCCACCCGCGTTCAGGACGCAATCGATGCGGTTCCGCCCGATGAGATGATCGCCCTGCTGCGGTCGATCCGGAGCGAAGCGGAAGCGCGGCACCTGGTCTATCAGCGCGATGGGGTGGATGAGATAATTCGGCTGCTGCCGTGCCCTATCACGCTGCGGCCAGACCAGCTGGGCTACACGCACTACGTATCGCAGACGCTTCTCAACGCTATGAAGCGATTGCCAGACCTCTACTTCTCCGTTCCCGAGGTCCAGGAAATTCTCCGGGTGTCACCGGTAGAAGAGGAGTGGATCCGCGAGTGCTGGACGCCGGCGCACCGCGAGGCAAATCCGATGTTCAGCCGCCTCGACGCCGTTGTCGACTATTCGATTCCTGAGTGGAAGGATTCGATCAAGTTCATGGAACCGAATCTCACCGGTATCGGCGGATTGCACATCTCCCCGACATCGATGGAGGTGCTCGCTGATCTCGTAGTGCCGGCGCTCCTCGAACAGGATTCGACGATCCGTCTGCAGCTTGCCGAAGACATCCGCGATCTGCTCCTTCAGGACTTGCTCGAGCATCTCGACGCGATCGGCCGCCCCGAAGGGCAAATCGCGCTCGTCGATCCGAAATATTCCATCGACGGACCCGACGAGATGGAAGCTCTCGTCCGATACTATAAGGAACGATACGGAATCTCCGTGCTGCATGCGGACGCGAGCGAGCTCGTTCTGCGCGGCGACGAAGTGTATTACGGCGACACACGCGTGGACCTCGTGTACAGAGACGCGGCCGTACTCGACCTCATCGAGATCGCTGAAGAAGGCGTCGATATCGCGCC
>JBDTNA010000206.1:0-6118 GCA_039933985.1 Gemmatimonadales bacterium
GATATTCGATTGTCGCTTTCAGAATGGCAGACGTTTCGGGGTCGGGCGGAATCGAAGGACCATCAATTTCAGGTATGACGCCCTCGATATGGTGGTCGAACAACCGAAGGTTCACAGTTCGGCCGTTGATCGGAAGGCCCAGTCTGCGCGCCGCCCAAAGATATGCCGGATAGTACTTGCGAAGATGACTCACATGAAGGAATGCCGGCCTCATTCCAGTCGCCGGGTTCACGAAAGGATCAGCGGAACTCTCGAGGGAAGCGCAAAACGCATCGAGCTCTCCAAAGAGGTTCCAGCAGATCGTCGCGTTGCGATCGAGCGCCACGGCCTCCCGATGCGTTGCTGCATATCTTCCGAACACCGTCTGATCGTTGACGTCGTCTTCCTGGCTGGAGAGCAGCGGCCTGTCATCGTCCGACATCGGCAGCGCCGCGATGTCGGCCAGCATGTCGCGGACCGCGCCGGCGTAGCCAGTGAAAACCCCGCCATTGAGGTATCGATACGGAGACGTGACTGACGCCGAATTGAAACACTCCACTGACGACACGAAGTGGTGGTAAGGGGCTCTCTCCGCTCCGAACACTATGTCGTGACCGGACGCGCGGAATGCCTCCAGCACAGTAGCCGGCGTGTTCGTGCAGAGAATGTCGAAGGAATCGGTGCAGCAGATGACAGACTTGTCGTCGAGTGACGCGATCGCTCGCACGAGCGTGGCCGGCTTGTCGTTCGTCGACGCACAGCGGATAAACTTCGTCTGGAATCCCGCCCGGCGGCACGAGATCGCGAACAAGCGAAGGCGCACGTCGTCTGCGGTGGGCGACCAGGTGAAATGGTATATGCCGGCGGATGCAGCGCTCATCGATGACCAGAGTAAATCGCGTCGAGTTTCGGTGCAACCACTCGCCAGTCGTACGTCTCGAGAACGTGCTCGCGAGCCATCGGGAAGTCGCGCTCTTTGCCCAGTGCGTCTGCGACTTTGGCCGCCAGATCATCGACATCTCCAGGAGAGTAGATCGTCCCGAATTTTCCCTCGGCGACCGCTTCGACCGATCCCGGCTCGTCCGGCACTACGGTGTTTCTGCGATGAGCCATTGCTTCGAGCACGAGAGTAGGGAGGCCTTCGCGCAAGCTCGTCACGACAACAACGGCTGCCGCGGCCAGCGCATCCTGCACCTCGAGATGTGAGGCGCTTCCCGCGAGCAGGAGATTGGAGGGGCATTCGACGTCCCAATCAGTGCTGAGCGCTTCTGGCGTCAGTCCGCTTCCAATCATCATGAAGCGCTCACCCGGCATCCGCTGTGCGAGGCGGACGAAATCGGCGGGATTCTTCACCGGCTCGTTGCGTCCGACATACAGTATGAAGCGATCCTGACCGTATCGTTTTCTGAACCGCTCCGCGCTTCCCAGGTCGCAGAGCGCGACGTTTACTCCGTTGGGAACGTAGAGCGTCTCGATCCCATGCTGCTCGAGGAGATACTCCTGCTGCCATTTCGATACCGAGATCCTCACGTCCGCATAGCGCGCTTCTTCGACCAGTACGCGATTGTACTCCGTCTGCCATGCCTCGAGCGGCACATCGGGCCCGATCGGAAAAAACGGTGAGTGGTATGTGTGAACCCAAAGTGAAACCGACTCGCGGTGTCGACGGCACCACTGAATGAAGTACGGAAAAACGTGCGAATGAATCACACGGGTTCCCTTTGGCTCGAAGTTCATCACGTCGTCGCGAAACGTCGTGTGCAGGTCGTGATGAGACAATTCCTTCATGAGCCAGTCCGGCGGAGAGATCGCGACCTTGAGCCGCGAGAACTGCCGGATCGCCGACATGTGATGCGTGATGCCGTTGCTGCCGCCGATGTTCGGGCCGATCAGCACTGCGGGAGGATTCTCCCTGATCTCGTCGAAGGAGCGTAGCAACAGGGCGCGCTTCGAGCGATTCTCGCGGGCTGAATTGAATCTCGACCAGATCGCAGCCGGCCGATAACGCAGCTCGTGCCTGAGTGCATCCACCGGCTTCATGATGGCGGGTCCGAGAAAATCTCTGACGACCTGGCCGTTCATCTGGCTAAAGCGTTTTTTCGTATCCCGTCCAGCACTTCGCCAAGAAGCCGGCCCGGGCTGAACTCATCGACAATTCTTTTTCGGTTGGCTGCGCCAGCGACACTTCGCATCTCGTCCGAACGAAACGCTGATGTCATTTTCGCGGCAAGCGCATCGACATCCTTTGGCGGCGCGAGGAATCTGCTCGACTGTTCCTCGCCGAGCGCCTGCCGAAGTCCGCCGATGTCAGTGCCGACTACGCACTTCGCGTGTGCCATTCCTTCCAGGACAGCATTGGGACAGCCTTCCGCTATCGAACTGTGTACCACGAGATCGGCCGCTTCGTACAGGGGGTCCATATCGGAGATTGCTCCGACGAAATGCACGCGTCCGCCAAGCCCGAGGTCGAACGCGAGTCCCTTGAGGGTCAGTGCTGTCTCGTCGGCGCGACCCGCAAGAGCGAGATGATATCTCGGTCGCTCGGATTCAGTCCCCGTTCGCGCAAATGCCCGAAGGAGAGTGTCGTGATCCTTGTAGTCCGTGAAGTTCGCTGCCATCAACGCGAGCCGGTCGCCATCGGACAGTCCCAGTCGCGCGCGCCACTCTGATCCATCCGATGGAGCGGGGATGGGAACTGCGTTGTTGATGATTTTTACGCGCTCGTACGCGACTCCGCATTTCTCGACAAGAAAATCTCTTCCATCCCACGAGTTGGAAACGACCTCCGGCACCTTATCCAGAATCCACCGTTCAAGGCGGCTTCCGTAGATGAGGCGCCCTTCATCGCGCTGGTTCCACCATGTGTATCGAGCACCGGCAGCGCGCCAGATCAGGCCCGCCACCTTTGAATTCACGCCGATATACGGAAGCAGATAGTCAGGCCGCACGGTATTGCGCACGAACCGCGTGAAGGCAATGAGTCTCATCGCTTTTGGAATAGCAGCTTTTCTCCACGTCAGGCGATGCTGCCAATCGAGCGGATGAACGTGAACATGAATTCCTGCGTTCTCCAGATGATCCGTCATGATGCCTGGCGCCTTGATCCACGCAAGGAATGACACCCGCGCGCCTACTTCTTCCCTCAACATCTTCGCAAGCGTCAAGGCCTGTCGCTCGGCCCCGCCGAAATGCGCAATCGATCCGATCAGGAAGACGAAATGCCGTCCCTCGAATTGTTCGTTGCGCGCCTCGACCAAAGCTCTTCGCGGTACCGCTACGTCAGTCACCTAAGCCGCCGTTTGCTGCTGCCTGAGCCACTCGTCCAGCACGAGGAGAAGCCATGTGTTCTGCGGCTGCTTCTGGTCGAGCAGTGTCTTCACGCCAACGGGGTCGAACCAGACACTGAGAGGTGTGTCAGAAGATGTCAGTAGCTCACGGACGCGGCACGCGGTTGCAGGATCGTCATGCAGCCATGCCTTGAGCGGAAGACTGAATCCCTGCTTCGGGCGCCTGGTGAATTCTTCCCCCATGTGCCGCGCGAGCAGTCGCTTCAACGGAAGTTTTCCCTGATACTCGCTGGCGCCGTCGAACGAATACAGATTCCGCTCTCGAATTCGCGATGCAGCTTCGAACACTTTCACGTCGATTATCGGCGGACGCACCTCGAGGCCGAACGCCATGCTCGCGATGTCCACCTTAGTCAGGATATCAGCGGGCAGGAACGTGCGGAGGTCAACCTGTTGCACTCGTTGCACACCTTCGCCTTCCATGGCAGCGAGAGCTTCGTCGAGCGCGCGATTGGGCGCGTCGGAAAGATATCGCAGCTCAGGTCTCCATAGACTTTCGCGCTGCCGATGATTCATGCGGCCCACGAAGTCGAGCCAGTTCTGCGGATTATCTGCGGGCGTCGGGGGGGTAGGGTAGCGCGATGGCCAAAAGCGTCGAGCAATTTTGCGCGCGGACCCACCCATTCCTGTCGGCTTCGGCTCGCCAAGCCACTCCATCCGCTTGAGCCATCCGCCGTACGTCCCGTATCCGGCAAATATTTCGTCACCGCCGTCGCCCGAGAGAACCATCGGCACCGCGGTGCGCGCCAGGCGCGATACATACCATGTGGGAATCGCTGACTGATCGCCAAACGGCTCACCGTATTGTCGAACGACATCGGGAAGAATGCCCAGCGCGTCTACGCGAACGATCTCTTCATGGTGATCGGTGCTGTAACGCGTCGCCACGATGCGTGCCTGATCGAGCTCGTTCGCGCCAGGCTCATCGAAGCCGATCGAAAATGTCTTTACCGGACGGTCGAGCAGCTCGGCCATGTATCCAACGATCAGCGAAGAATCAACGCCTCCTGACAGAAAAGCACCGAATGGAACGTCAGCTACGAGATGGCGCTTCACCGAATCGCGAAGCACTTCGTCCAGCGCGTCGTCGCTCAGGTCGCGACCAGCTCGCGCGGGCAGCGGCGGTTCCCAGTAACGCTCGATCTTGAAGTGCGGCTCGCCCATGCGAACCGTCATGCAATGTCCAGGTGGAAGCTTGAATGTCTTCCTGAAAATCGTCGCCGGGTCGGGGATGTACTGAAGGCGAAGAAACTGCTCCACCGACTCCAGATCGTACTCTGCAATCCACCCGGGAAGACGAGTGAGCGCGCGAATCTCGGAGGAGTACGCGAGTCGCTTTCCGTCGTAGAAATAGACAAGCGGCTTGATGCCGAAATGATCGCGAGCGATGTAAACCTCGCGCTTCCTGAAATCGGCTACCGAAAACGCGAACATTCCCTCGAGTCGTGACGCCCAGTCCTTGCCCCACTCCTCATATGCGTGGAGAACCACTTCGGTATCGGAGCTCGTGCGAAACTGATGACCGCGACGCCGCAGATCGTCGCGCAGCTCGCGGTAGTTGTAGACCTCTCCGTTGTAGGTGAGGAATACGTTGCCCTCTTCATTCGCGAACGGCTGCTTTCCGCCCGCGAGATCGATGATGGAAAGGCGGCGATGTCCAAGACCGATGTTGTCCCTTACGAAAACGGCGCCGGCGTCAGGGCCGCGATGCGCCTGGCACTGCGTCATGACCTCGACGGACTCGCGAATTGAATGTCCCGATCCGTAATCGACGATCCCATCAATGCCGCACATGTGTGAATCAGCTCGTGAGGATTAGAAGCATTCAGGAACCTGACACGGTCGGGTGGTGCTTTCTCGCAGAATCAGGCGCCACGAAGGAACGCAGCTTCGCGCGCTAAAAGGCCGCGACTTCGCCCCCTTATCCTCACGGCGGGTATGCCCCCATACAGAGTGAATTCATCGAGTACTCCTCTGACGAGACTGAGCGCCCCAACGGCAGCGCCAGCGCCGAGGATCGTTCCGGGCAGCAATACCGACCCGGCACCGACGATTGCGTGACGGCCGATTCTGACCGGACTCGACGACACATTGGTGTACACTGCTGGAACAGTCGGGTTGGTCATGAACTCACCGCTAAAGTCGTCAGTCGATGAGTAAATGCTCACGCGTCCCGATATATTCGCGAAATCTTCGAGATCGATTCTAGCCTTCCCAAGAATGACTCCCATCACGGCGATGTGGACATGGTTGCCTATGTGTATTCCACCGTCTCCCGCAGAGAGCACGCAAAAGTCGTCGATTCGCGCGTTGTCCCCGATCGATATTCCTTGCGCATTGTGAATGGACGCATGCCGAGAAACTCTGACCTGCCGTCCCAAACTCGCAAATCCCAGAGTCTGCAACTCAGATTCGGAATAGAAGTTCATGAAAGGCGTCCATTGCTAGAAAAGATCGTGTTTTCGGATGACTCCCGTGCAAGCTAACATCGCCTGCGGATGGTGTCATTCGTTATACTGTTCGCAGCCTTTCGGAATGAGGATTCCAGGTTTGTCCAAGACCATCCCGCTGCATGTTGGCCGCCCAAATATAGGCGATCGGGCAGCACTGTTTGCACGAATTGACGAGATGCTCGACCGCCGCTGGCTGTCCAACGACGGCCCTTTGGTCAAACAGTTCGAAACAGCGATCGCGGAGCTCGTTGGCGTGCGACACTGTGTCGCGATTTGCAATGCCACTGTTGCGCTGGAGATTGCCGCTAAGGCGCTCTGCCTCTCCGGGGAAGTAATCGT